>NZ_JBHVXZ010000134.1:0-25416 GCF_042881395.1 Amycolatopsis sp. NPDC058278
CACCGACAGCGTGTGCAGCAGGTAGTACGGGATGCCGATTTCGTAGGTGTACCAGTTGCCGATTTCGCCGACGTTCTCGTTGTACTGGCTGGCGTGGATCAGTTCGAGCGCCGCCTTGACGCGGTCGAGCACCACCGGGTCGCCGGACAGCGCGCCGCCCGGGGTGCCCCAGTCGACGGCGATCGCGCGCAGCCGCGCGTACATCGAGGTGGTGTAGTCACTGCCCGGGCCGAGTGGCAGGTCCGTCCACAGTGGAGCACCTCCGCCGGCGACGGACAGGCTCGCGTTGTAGGCTTTGGCGACCCGGCCGAGGTTGGCCAGCGCCGCGGTGCGTTCGGGCGACGGCCGGTTGATGCCGGTCTGCAGCTGCCGGTACGCGGCGACGATCGGCGCGGTCGCGGCGGGCACCGGACTGGCCGCTTGCGCCGCGGAAGTGGCCGCGGCGTTCGCGGCGAAGGCCGGACGGGTGAGGAGCACGGTGGAAGCGGCCGCCAGGGCACCGCCGCGCAGGGCATTTCTCCGGTTCACGGGCATGACAATGCCTCCCAGGATCAAGACATCCTTGGCTTGCGGGAAAGGGATTCAGTTGTGCGGCGGCGGATTTTGTTGCCTGAAGGCACCTTCAGGGACAACGGGTGTCCTTGAAGGTGCCTTCACGGCTCTCGGCGGCCGGAAACTGTCGGTGCCGAGCGATAGGCTGGAAACGGGGGGCGCCCCCGCGGGTCGGTGGCGCCGGATCAACGGGAACTGTCGGTGCCGGACGATAGAATGGAACCGGGGGGCGCCCCCGCGGGTCAGGGGAATACAGCGGGTCAGCGGGAGCCGTCGGTGCGGCGGGGCAGCTGCCAGGGGTTGGCCTCCTGCAGGGGTTCGGGCAGCAGGGCGTCCGGGAAGCCCTGCCAGGCGACCGGGCGCAGGAACCGCTCGATCGCCGCGGTGCCGACCGAGGTCGTCGTCGGGGCGGTGGTGGCCGGGTACGGGCCGCCGTGCTGCTGGGCCCAGCTGACCGTCACTCCCGTGGGCCAGTCGTTCCACAACAGGCGCCCGGCGATGCGGGCCAGGGCCGGCAGCACCGGCCGGATCCAGTCCGCGTCGGACTGCTCGCCGTGGATCGTGGCGGTGAGGCCCGGTTCGATGACGTCGAGCAGGCTCAGCAGTTCGGCCTGGTCGGCGTACGTGACGATCAGCGACGCCGGCCCGAAGCACTCTTCGTGCACCGTGGCGCCGCCCTCGAGGAACTGCTTGCCGGTGGTGGCCAGCAGCGTCGGGGTGAACGCGGGCGAGGAAGAAGCCGACGAAGACACGACCTCGACGCCCGGCACCTCCCGCAGCGCCGAAAGCTTCGAGGCGTATCCGGAAGCGATGCGGTCGTTGAGCATCGGCTGTGCCGCGGCGCCGTCCAGGGCCGCGCGCAACGCGTCGGTCAGGCCGTGGTCCTCCGGCAGGAACAGCAGGCCCGGCTTGGTGCAGAACTGGCCGGCGCCGAGGGTGAACGACCCGGCGTAGCCCTTCGCCACGGCTTCCCCGCGCGCGGCGATCGCGGCCTCGGTGACCACCACCGGGTTGACGCTGCCCAGCTCGCCGTAGAACGGGATCGGCCGCGGCCGCGCGTTCGCGATGTCGAACAGCGCCCGCCCGCCGGGGATCGAGCCGGTGAACGACGCCGCCGCGATCCGCGGGTCCTTGAGCGCGGTGACGCCTTCCTCCTGGCCGAAGATCACGTTGAACAGGGCCGCCGGCGCACCCGCCTCGATCAGCGCCTCCCGCACGATCGAGCCGGTCTGCGCGGACAGCTCCGGGTGCCCGGGGTGGGCCTTGAGGACCACCGGGCAGCCCGCGGCCAGCGCGGAGGCGGTGTCACCACCGGCGACGCTGAACGCGAACGGGAAGTTGCTCGCCGCGAACACCAGCACCGGCCCGATCGCGGTCTTGACGCGGCGGATGTCCGGACGCGGGCCCATCGGCCAGTCCGGGTCGGCGTGGTCGACGGTGGCGCCGAGGTACTCGCCGTCGGTGAGCACCTCGGCGAACAGGCGCAGCTGGAACGTCGTGCGCTTCAGCTCGCCGGCCAGCCGCGGGGTCTCCGGCAGGTGCGTCTCGGCGTGCGCCAGCGGGACCAGTTCGCCGGCGGCGGCGTCGAGGGCGTCGGCGACGGCGGTCAACCAGCCGGCCCGTTCGGCCGGGGTCGCCTCGGCGGCGGGACGGGCGGCTTCGGCGGCTCCCGCCAGGATCTTCTCGAGCGTGGCGGCGTCAGTGGCCTGGCTCATCGGTACAGCAGCTCCTCAGTTCTCATGGGCGGCGGCGGTGGCCGTGCCCAGGTCGTCCCAGCGACCCGGACCGGCCAGTCCGAGGTGGTACAGGTGCAGCTCGGCGGCTCCCGCCTTGGCGAGCTCGCCGACGTACGCGGCGATGTCCGGCACCGGCGCGGCGGCGACCGCCGTGATGTAGCTGGCGATCGCGACCCGTTCGGGCAGGGCCTCCCGGGCCGCCGCGACGGCCTCGGCACCCGTCGCGGGGGCCCACCCGAACAATACGACCGCGTCGACGTCGTCCGGCGCGGACGGCGTCAGCCCGGGCAGCGCGCCGGTGACCCACGGGTCGAGCGCGCCGTGCAGCACGATCCGGGTGCCCGGCGGCAGCGTGGCCAAAACGGCGGCTCGCAGCTCGTCGGTCGTCTTCTGCCTGACTCGCAGCAGCATCTGGGTCAGCTCCGGCGGCAGGTTGTCGGCCGTCAGAAGCAGGTCGCCGGTCGCGATCAGCCGCCGGACCTCCTCGACGAGCTGGGCCCGGACGGTGTCCGCATCGACGTCCCACGCAGCGGCGCAGGCGTCGCAGCAGCAGATCGACAGCAGCCGGGCCACCGCGGGCGCCCACACGCCGTCGGTCTTCTCGTGCTGGTGCTGGTGCACCGCGCCGAGCGGGCCGCAGGCCTCGAGGATCACCGACGACAGCTCCATGCCCGCGACGGCCTCCGCGGTCACGTTCGCCGCGTACTCGCGCACGGCAGGCTGCGCAGGGCACAGCGCCCACGGATAGGCCTCGCCGAAGCAGTTGCGGACCACGACGTCCGGGTGCTCGTAGCCGAGCTGGGAGTTGTGGGTCAGCACGATCCAGGCGGCGGCCGGGATCCCGGCCTCGTTGAGCAGCCGGACGGCGTCGCCCCCGGAGTCCTCGCCGGACACCCAGTCCGGAGTGGACGGACGCAGCGTGCCCCACGCGTCCGGGCGCACCGGGCGGTGGAAAGCCGCGTGCCGCGCGACCACGGCCGTGGTCGACGGCGACCACGGCGTCGCCGCGCGGGCGCTGTGGTACGACAGCGCCACGGCCACCTCGTCGACGTCGAGCGCCTGGACCCGCGAAACGAAACCGGATTCCAGCACGTCCCAGGGGTAGGCGTATCCCGTCACCTTCACCGGTTCACCACCTCGCCGTGTTCGCTTCGAACCCGGGCACGTACTTCCGCATGTAGGTCCCGTCGTCCCGCTTGGTCAGTCCACATCGGACGTAGTTCTCGTGCAGCTTCGCCAGCGCGTCCTCGTCGAGGGTGATCCCGAGCCCCGGGGTCGTGGGCACCGCGACGGCGCCGTCGGTGAACTCCAGCACACCCGGCTCGATGACGTCCTCGACCTTCCACGGCCAGTGCGTGTCGCAGGCGTAGGTCAGGTGCGGCGTCGCCGCGGCGACCTGCACCATCGCGGCCAGGCTGATCCCGAGGTGGCTGTTGGAGTGCATCGACAGGCCGACGCCGAAGCTCTCGCACGTCACCGACAACGCCTGCGTGGCGCGCAAGCCGCCCCAGAAGTGGTGGTCCGACAGCAGCACGCCGATCGCCCGCGCCCGGAAGCCCGGCTCGACGTCGCCGAAGTTGACCACGCACATGTTGGTGGCCAGCGGCATCGACGCCCGCTCGGCCACCCGCGCCATGCCTTCGATGCCCGGCGTCGGGTCTTCGAGGTACTCGAGGACACCGTCGAGCTCCTCGGCGACGCGGATGCTCGTTTCGACCGTCCAGGCGCCGTTCGGGTCGATCCGCAGCGGGTGCCCGGGGAACGCTTCGGCCAGCGCGCGGACGCCGTCGACCTCCTGGGCCGGCTCGTAGACCCCGCCCTTGAGCTTGATCGAGCGGAAGCCGTACTCGTCGAACATCCGCTTCGCCGACCCGACCAGCGTCTCGGGCGTGGTGATCTCGCCCCAGGAGTCTTCGCGGCCGTCGATGTGCTTGCCGTACTTGTAGAACAGGTAGGCGGAGAACTCGACGGCGTCGCGGGCCCGGCCGCCGAGCAGGTCGGTCACCGGACGGCCCAGGAAGTGCCCCTGCGCGTCCAGGCAGGCGACCTCGAACAGCGAGTACACGCTCGCGACCGTCTTGCGGATGGAGAAGCCGCCGATCAGGCCGTGCGCGTCGGTCAGCACCGTGTCCGACAGCGCTTCGGCGACCAGCCGCTGCAGGCCGGGCAGGTCGAACACGTCGTGGCCGCGCAGCCGCGGCAGCACCTTGCGCACCTCGCCGAGGAAGGCGTCGTCGCCGTAGGACTCGCCGAGCCCGACGATCCCGTCCTCGCACCGGACCTGGACGACGCTGCGCAGCGCGAACGGCTCGTGCACGCCCATGACGTTGAGCAGCGGCGGGTCCGCGAAGGCGACCGGGGTGAGCACCACGTCGAGGATCTGCATCAGCCGAGCCCCTTCAGCGTCACGAAGCCGTCCTCCACGACCTTCTCGAGCCGGCGGACCTGCTCCGGCGTCGGTTCGACCAGCGGCGGCCGGACCGGGCCGACCTTGTCGCCACGCAACCGGGCGGCGGCCTTCACGAGCGAGACGGCGAAGCCGGGCGTCTCGTCCCGCAACGCCACCAGCGGCAGGTAGAACCCGGTGAGCAGGGCGTCCATCACTCGCGTGTCGCCTTCGCCGAGCGCGCGGTGGAAGCGGTGGGCGATCTCCGGCGCGAAGCAGTGCACCGCCGAGGAGTACCGGGCGACGCCGATCGCGGCATACGCCTTGGCCGAGACCTCCGCGGTCGGCAACCCGTTGAAGAACAGGAAGTTCCGCGCCCGCTCGGTGTCCAGCGACCGGATCGTGGTGACGATCCGCGTCATCACCTCGACGTCGCCGTAGCCGTCTTTGAGGCCCACGACCGACGGGATGTCCAGCAGTGCGGCCGCGGCCGGCGCGGTGAACACGCCGGTGCCGCGGTGGTACACGATGACCGGCACGAACGAGTCCCCCACCGCGTACCGGACGAAGTCGACCAGGCCCGACGACGGCCCGGTGACCAGGTAGGGCGGCAGCAGCAGGACGCCGTCCGCGCCACCCGCCTGCGCCGCCGCGATGCCGGCCCGCGCCGACGCCGCGCCGCCCCCGGCGCCCACCCAGACCGGGACGCGGCCGGCGGCCACCTCCCGGGCCCGGGTGAGCACCGAGGCGTGCTCGGCGGGCGAGAGCGAGCTGAACTCGCCGGTGCCGCACGCGACGAACAGCGCACCGGCGCCCGCCGCGATGTGGCTCTCCACGTTCTCCGCGAGCGCGTCGAGGTTGACCTCGAGGTCCTCGGTGAACGGGGTGAGGGGGAACGCCAGCAGGCCGTCCAGCTCGATCTCGTTCTGTGCCATCAGTTTTCTGCTCTCTCGTCCTTTTTCGGTTCGGCCGGGTGTGGCCTGCGTCAGGCGGGCACGGTCGTGCCTTCCTTCTTGCGGTCGACGTCGTCGTCGGCGAGGTTCACGGTGTCGACGATCTCATCGGCGGCCGCGCTGCGCTCGGGAGCGAGCAGCCCGAGGCCGATGTAGAGCGCCAGCGAAACCAGGATCGGGGTCGCGACCAGCACGGTCTGGTTCGCCTTGAACACGTAGTACACCAGCGCGTAGTCGATCAGGCCGCCCGCCCAGGAGATCAGCGCCGCGCGCGGGCCGCACTTGCGGAACCACGGCAGCATGCCCAGCAGCAGCGGGATCGAGATCGGGCCCATCAGCGCGGCGACCCAGTTGACGACGATCTGCAGCACGCCGCCGAGGTTCTGCGCCTGGGTGGCCACCAGCATGGTCAGCGCGACGAAGATCACCGTGGTGATCCGCGCGGCCTTCAGTCCCTGGACGTCGGTCCACTGCCGGGTGCGGCGGAACATCGCCGGGATCATGTCGCGGGTGATCACCGCGGAGATCGCGTTGGCGTCGGAGGACACCATCGCCATGGTGTGCGAGAAGATCCCGGCCAGCACCAGGCCGACCAGGCCCGGCGGCAGGAACGTCGTGGTCATGATCGCGTAGGACTGCGTCGGGTCCTTGACGCCCGGGATGAGCAGCGGTGCCGCGAACATCGGGAACATCAGCACCAGCGGCCACAGCAGGTACAGCGCGGACGAAAGCCGCGCGCTGCGCTTGGCCTCGTGGGTGTTGGGCGCGGCCATGTACCGCTGCGCCAGGTTCCACATGCCTCCGTTGTACTCCAGCGTCTTCACCAGCACGTAGACGAGCAGGAAGATGGTGGTGTACTTGGACGTCACCGGGTCGACGTGGCCTTCGGGCAGCTTGTCCCACATCGTCCAGAGCGCCGAGATCCCGCCCAGCTTGCCCAGCACCACGACGATCATCACGATCGCGGCGATGGCCTGGATGACGAACTGGCCGAAGTCGGTGAGCGCGTCGGCCCACAGGCCGCCGATGGTGCAGTAGACCAGGGTGACCGCGCCGGTGATGAGGATGCCGAGGTTGTAGTCCAGCCCGGCGAAGACGTGCAGCAGCGTCGCGACGGCGAACCACTTGGCCGCGATGTCGAAGATCTTCAGCAGGCTGCCGCTCCAGGCCAGCGCCTGCTGCGTCGGCACGTTGTACCGCTTGGCCAGGTACTCCAGCGGTGAGGCGACGCCGAGCTTCGAGCGCAACCGGTTCCAGCGGGCGGCGAACAGCCAGCTGCCGATGCCCACGCCGATGCCGATGCTGGCGAAGCCCCAGAAGTACACGGTGACGCCGGTGGTGTACGCGACGCCCGCGTACGCGACGAAGAGCACGGCGCTGTAGCCGGACATGTGGTGGGAGATCCCCGCCAGCCACCACGGCATCTTGCCGCCGGCCGTGAAGAAGTCCTTGACGTCGCTGACTCTCTTGTGCGACCACCAGCCGATCACGATCATCAGCGCGAAATACGCGCAGACCATCGCCCAGTCGAGTGCGTGCACCGCAGGCTCCCTTCCGCGTCCACGATGATGCGGTCTCGAATGAGATGTTCACATCCATGAACGGAGTCTGTTATAGTGATTATGTTCATCCATAAGAACGTTGTTCGGGACGCTAATATGGCCGGGGTCACAAGTCAACGGCCGGACGGAGGCGCACAAATGCCGCAGAAGGTGGACAACCCGGCAGCGGCCGACGGCGCCCCCGCCGAGAGTTCGGGCGTCAAGTCCGCACGGCGGGCCGTCGACCTCATCGAGACCTTCGCGGCGAACGACGTCTGGCTGTCCTTGTCGGACCTGCACGCGCGCACGGGCTTCCCGCGCTCGTCGCTGCACGGCCTGCTGCGGACGCTGCTGGAGGCCGGCTGGCTGGAGGCGGACGCGAACACCGCCCGCTACCGCCTCGGCGTCCGCGCGCTGATCTGCGGCACGGCGTACCTGGACCGCGACGCCGTCGTCCCGTTCGCCACCGAAGCGCTGGAGCGCATCCGGGAGAAGACCGGCTTCACCGCCCACTTCGCGCGCCGCAACGGCACCGAGGTCGTCTACCTGGAGACGCGGGAGTCGCAGCGGTCGACGCACCTCGTCTCCCGCGTCGGGCGCACGCTGCCCGCGCACGCGACCGCGCTGGGCAAGGCCCTGCTGGCCGAGCTGACGCACGACGAGATCGAGGCGCTGATGCCGGCGACGCTGACCGCGCTGACGCCGAACACCATCACCACGCTCGAAGGCCTGCACGCCGAGTTCGCCGCCACCCGCGAGCGCGGGTACGCCGCCGAGGTCGAGGAAGGCACGCTGGGCGTCCGGTGCGTCGCCGCGGTGATCCCCTACCGCATCCCGGGCACCGACGCGATCAGCTGTTCGATGCCCATCGCCCAGGTGACCGACGACGACGCCCGCCGCGTCGGCGAACTGCTCGCCGAGACCACCGCCGAGCTCGGGCAGCAGCTGCGCCGGGCCGGCATCCGTTAACCCTTTTGTGTGAAAGGAACCCCATGACGGACCAGCGCGTGCTCATCACCGGGTCGGCGGGAGTCGTCGGCACCCTGATGCGCCCCCGCCTGCGGCGCCCGGGCCGGGTGCTGCGCCTGCTCGACCTGGCCCCGCAGACGGCGTCCGACGCCTCCGAGGAGATCGTGACGGCCTCGGTGACCGACCCGGCGGCGATGGCGGAAGCGTGCGAAGGCGTCGACGCGCTGATCCACCTGGGCGGGCACAGCCGCGAGAACTCGTGGGAAGCGACCCTGGACGTCAACATCAACGGGACGCAGACGGTCCTGGAGGCGGCGCGGGCCGCCGGGATCCAGCGGGTGATCCTGGCGTCGAGCAACCACGCGGTGGGCTTCCGCCGCATCGATTCCGACCTCCCGGCGGACTCTTCACCGCGACCGGACACGTTCTACGGGGTCAGCAAAGCGGCGATCGAGGCACTGGGCAGCCTGTACCACTCCCGCTTCGGCATGGACGTGATCGTGATCCGGATCGGATCGTGCTTCGAGACACCGCTGCCCCTGGGCCCCCGCGGCCTGACGACGTGGCTGTCCCCGGACGACGGCGCCCGGCTGTTCGAGGCATGCCTTTCGGCGCCTTCGCCGGGATATCGGCTGATCTGGGGCGTCTCGGACAACACGCGCCGGATCTACTCGCTGACGGAGGCAGAGGCCCTGGGCTACAAGTCCCTGGACGACGCAGAGGTGTACGCGGACCAGCTGGCTTCTCGCCCGGCGCCGACAGGACCGGCGGCCGAGTACGTCGGCGGCCCGTTCTGCACCGCGCCGTTGGGCGTGTTCAACCCGCTCTGACGCCCGCTTTCGGTGGCTCCGAGGTGGCTCCGCCCTCTCGGGGCCGCCGGCGACGCTGCGCGCAAAGCGCTTCGGGAGCACCTCCGACGTCGAATCGAGGGCGAGCCACCAGAACGTCCGCTTCTGCCGATGGGCGGCCGATCTGTCATCAGGTCACCACACGAAGGGAACGAGCCGGGCCCGGTTCTCGGCAAACCGGAGGTAGCGATCGCCCAGCGCTTCATCGAGGGCGCGTTCCTCGGATGCGGAGGCGGTAGATCAACGCGACCAGCAACACCGCGAGGGCACCCGCAGCACTGACCCAATTGCCCGCGATCAGGCCACCGCCGGAGAAGATGACCAGCAGGCCGGTGTAGCTCGGATGACGCAGGGCTCGGTAGGGACCACGGTCCACGACGAGCTGTTGTTCGTTCGTCCGCACCGTTACGGTGAACAACTCTCCCAGGCTGACGAAGGACCACCAGCGCAGGAGCAGCCCGAGCCACACGATCACGGTCCCGAGCGGGAACAGCCACGCTCCGCCGATGCCGGCAGCCGGACAAATCGCGCGGCCGACCGGCCAGAGCAGAATCGCGACGAAGAACATCACCCGGAAGAGGACCTCCGCGCGGACATCGACGAGTTTCGCCTCAGTGACGCGCGCGGAACGCCTGCACCAGTTCGCCCGTCGCGAAGGCGCCGGCGCCGATGACCAGGACGGCCCTGGCCACGTCCGAAAGCTCTCCGAATGGTGCGAGCACAGCGGCATTGTCACACCGAAACACCGCACGTCACCACCGGCAGCCGGGTGCCGACCTGAGTGCGCGCTCATGCCGACGAGCGTGAGTCATGGGGCCGGGATCCTGCCTCATCCCCGCCGCGCAGTGCGGGTGGCGGGGACATCGATGATCATCGCGCGGCGGCGTGTTCCACAGTGGGAGGCGCCGAGTTGTCGCTGCCCGTGGCTGGTCGGGCCCGCCACAGCGAGATGCCCAAGCCGATCAACGCTACTCCGGTCGGAACGGCCAACAGCCGGTTGAACGACTCCGGGAGCACCGCGAGCGCGACCGTGGCGACGGTGCCCGCGGCAAGCAGCGCCGACGCCCACCGGGCGAGGACGCGCGCCCGGAACAACGCGATGCCGAACAGGCAGCCCCCCGCGAGATAACCGACGGAGCTGACCGCGATGACGGTCTGCATGCCGCCGATGTCATGGGTTGCGGTGCCGCCGAAGGCGACGGCGAGGACGTCGGCGACATAGCCGGGCGCCGTGGCTGCCAGCGCGGGCAGAACGGCGGCGGCGACCACCTCGATGCTGAACATCAGCAGGTAGCCGGCGGCGAACAAGACGTAGCCGAGGAAGCCGAGAATTCCCGTCTGCCGGACTTGACGCAGGTACATGCCGGTGATGCCGACGAGCGCCAGCGCGGCCATGAGCGCCTTCGCCGTGCCGCGCACGGCCCAGTCGGTGGTGGTGACCAGCGAGACGTCCATGGCCGGGTGGCCGACCTGGACCGCGATGAACAGTGCCCCCGCGATCGCGGCAGCGATTCCGGCGGCCCGCGAAAGGCCCCGTTCGCCGGGCGCCATGGAGAACTGCTTCGTCTTGCCGGGTCTTGGCGTGGCACTCATGCCTTGCTCCTCCGAAAGGGATTCAACCGAGGTGTACAACGTACACCTCTACCGAGCCCAAGCTAGGCGTACGATGTACACCTGTCAAGACCGGGCCACCGGTCAGAAGGTGGAGGACCCGATGCAGGACACCGCCGCGGCCGGCGGCCGGGAGCGGCTCAACCGCGCCAAAGTGCTGGGCGCTGCCGTCGAACTGGCGGATGAAGGCGGCTTCGAGGCCCTGACCATGCGCAGGCTCGCGGCCCAGTTGAGCGTCGTGCCCATGGCGCTCTACAAGCACGTGGCGGACAAGCGCGAGCTCCTCGACGGCATGGTCGACCTGGTCTTCGCCGAGGTCGAGGTCCCCGTCGACGTCGACTGGCGGACCGCCATGCACCGCCGCGCGGCATCGATGCGGCAGGCTTTGCTCCGTCATCCGTGGGCGGTCGGCCGGATGGAGACAGGTACCCCAGGACCGGCGAACCTGCACCACCACAACGCCGTGATGCGGTGCCTCCGCCGTGACGCGGGCTTTCCCTTCCGCATGGCCGTGCACGCGTACAACCTGATGGACGCCTACGTCTACGGGTTCGCCCTCCAGGAGAAGACCCTCGCCGGCGACATCCCGGCGGAAGCCGCGCGGCGGCAAAAAGCCGTCGTCGACCGGAAGCCGTCGGAACTCGAGGACTACCCCTACCTCGCCGAGGTGGTCACCGAACTGGCAAAGACCGGGTTCGCCTTCGCCGACGAATTCGAGTTCGGACTCGACCTCATCCTCGACGGCCTCAGCCGGATGCCCCAGCAAGCCTCCCGCACAGCGGCCAGCGGGTCGGACTCACCGCTACGGCCGTCAGCCCGGTAGCGCCACATCCCGAATGTCTTGCCGGCGCCGCACCCTGACCACATCGACCCCACACCAACGTCCGCTCATCAGCGTAAGGCGTTCTGTGTCAAGCAGTTGGTCGGTGCCTCGTCCGTCGTCGGTCCCTGCATAGCGGTCATGGGGGTGATCCCAGCAACGTGTAATCGGGTTGGTTCGACGACGGACGGGGCTGCCCATGATGAGCGTCGAGATCACGATGTGTGTCTCCATGCCGCGTGGGGCTCGCCCCGACCGCCTGCTTGGTGACCGCCTCGCTCAGGCAGCGATAGCCGACGAGGTGGTGATTCGGGTGCCGTGTGTTGCGATCTGGGGGTCCCATCGGCAGCCGGTGGTGATCACGGCGTGCAGGTGGCGCAGGATGCTCGCGGCGATCACAGCTTGCGCCTGGGTCGGGGTGAGCTTGTTCTCGGCGCGGCTGGTCAGGTGCTGGTAGCGGGCGGCGTAGACGGGATTGGCGCGCTGGGCGCCCCAGACCGCGCGCCAGGCGGCCAAGCGCAGGCTGGGTCGGCCCTGGCCGGTGAGTTTGGTTCGTCCGGTGAAGGTGCCGGAGGTCTTCTCCCGGGGTGCGAGGCCGGCGTGTTTGACCACAGCGCGAGCCGAGGTGAACCGGGTGAGGTCACCGGTCTCGGCCAGGATCGCCGCCGCTCCGATCGCCGACAGCCCGACGATGGAGGTGACCAGGTCGCTCAGCCGCAGCTCGTCGAGCACCGTGAGCATCCGGTTTTCGGTGTCGGTGAGTCGACGCTGGTCCTCGGCCCAGTCGGCCAGCAGCAGATGCACCCGTTCCAGCGCGCCGGCGCGGTGGGCGATCACCCCGCGCGGGTCCCCGAGCGCCGTGAACAGGTTGCGCACGATCCGCAACGATGGTTTCTGACCGCCGCGGCGGGTGATCTCGCGGCGGACGAGGTGTTCGAAGCGGGCCAGGCCCAGACGGCGGGTCCGGATCAGCTCGCCGTGGTCGCGGTCGCAGATCACGCGCATCGCTGCTGCCCAGGTGCGGGATCGGAAGGGTTGGCGGGCGGTGTCCAGGGCGGCGGGCCAAACGCATTCGAGCAGGGCCCGGATCTGCTGGATCTGGCTGGTCATGTCGACGATCAGCTGTTCGCGGCGGGCACCGAGGTGGCGCAGCCTGCCCCAGGTCTCGTCGACTGGTTCGGGGATATAGCAGCGAAGTTGCGCGGTCAGCCGGGCGATCAGCACGGCATCTTTCTCGTCAGTCTTGTCGTGGGTGAGGTCTTCAGCGCGCCGGGACCAGGAGGTCATCGCTGGTTGGACACAGACGAACGGCATGCCACGGTCGGCGGCAAGTTGGCCCAGCACCCGCCACCGGTGTCCGGTCGGCTCACATGCCACCGTGACCGCCGAGTGGCCAGCCGTGCGGGCTCGCTGGGCTGCCCAGTCCAAGGCAATCCCGAGATCCCAAGCGCGGCAGCGGAAGGTTTTACGTGCCAGTACTTTCGAGTCGTGGTCAGTGACAACGACCATCTGTTTGCTGTCGGCGAGGTCGATGCCCACGATCGCATTCTGGGCGGGGACCAGCGCGCGGAGCCGGGCCAATCGGGTGTTGCGGTTGCGGTCACCCCGGGAGATCCCACTACTGTTACCCATGAACGTCCTCCTCATGCGATGGGACACCAAGCCCGACAAGCGCATCAGGGGACGTTCCCACGTCGAGCACCGACACGCAGAACATCTGTCTATGCCGACGATCGGACGTCAGGGTCGTTAGGTGGACAATGCTTCATTGCGCACCGCGCTTCTGGTGGCGAGGGCAGCCGAATCCCTCGGTTGCCTGCAGCCGGGCGACTGGCCGGATGTCGCGGTCAGCCTGCTGCTGGAAGGACCTGAAGATCCTGCGATCGCCGAGCTGGCCGGGTTGAACCTGGATTGTGGCTGCACCGAAGTCGATCTCGATACCGAGGCGGACCTGCAATCAATGCCGACGCGTTCCACGCATCGCCGCCCGTCTCAAACTACCGCCAGCACACCTGGGAAGTTTTGGCTACACCATTCCCCCGAGTCGAACATGGCAACGAGAGATATACCGAAATCAGGCTCCGCCGGAGCCGGACACAAAGGAGAGTTTGCGCTTACCACCTTGCGAACATTCGGCGTCGTCATAACTCTGGCCGCCGCCGCGGTCGTGACCACCGGTGCTCCGGCAATCGCAGCACCCTGCGGACATCTCCTCCAAGGAACCGGAAACCCCTACGCGTACTACGACAACTGTTCCGATGCGACATACAAGATCAAGATTGCCATCAGGCTTGCTCCGGACAAGACTCTCTGCGTCAGTCCGGGGGTCACGGATATCGGCCGGAAAGCCTTCATCACGGGCGCCGAGTACGCAGGCGGCGACGGCTGCACTGCGCCACCGAGGTAATCGACTTGAACATTTGTCCGATTGACATAGCATTTCGGCGTATCCAACCTCGTCCGCGCCAGCCGTGAGTGGATCGCCGACTTCATTGATCACCTCGATCGTGGCCGACCGTCTGTGCGGATCCATACCGAGGTTCACCGGCAGGAGGTTCTCCCTTGCCTCAACGTGTCAATGTCAGCAAGGAGGGCACCACCACTTCGAGCAGAACGATGAGCGGGCAAGCGGTGACAGGGTTCAGGAGCGCCTGAGGGCGTTGCGGACCAGGTCCAGTGTCTGGTCCGCGGTGAGGCCGAGGTGACGGCACGCGGCGGTGAAGTCGCGCGCCAGCTGGTCGGTGCGGGCACGTAAGGAATTGCCGGCTTCGGTGACGATGGCTCCGCGTCCTCGGCGCAGTTCGACCAGCCCCTCGTCGCGCAGTTGCTGGTATCCGCGCAGGATCGTGTGCAGGCCGACATTGAGCGCGGTGGCGGCTTCCCGGGCCGGGGGCAAGCGGTCGCCCGGTCGGATCGAGCCGTCGGCGATGCCCGCCCGGACCGACTGGGCGACCTGGTCGGCAAGCTGCCACGGCGAGGACGGGTCGATGGAAATCAGCATCGGCGGGTCAGGCTCCCGTTGTCGTACCGGTGGTCCGGTCCCGTGCCAGCTCGCCGTTGACCAGCGCAACGGCGGTCGCCGCGTCGCGGAGACTGACGACGAAGGGCCGGTCGCCGGTCAGCCGCAGGATCAGCACCGGCCGCCGGCGCCCGGTGACGTACCCACGGCACCGCTTGTTCTCGGTAAGTCCCCAGCCCGCGGCCGGGGCACGCTCGGCGATCTCGGCCTGCCGCACGTACTCGTAGGACACACGGCGTTGCGCGCGGCCGAGCAGGGGCAGGGCCACCAGCACGCCGACGCTGTCGATCCGGATCCTCGCCTTGGCCTGCAACACCATGAACAGTCCCAGCGCCAACAGCATCACGGCGCCGCCGGGCTCGTACAGCGCCAGCAGCGCCACTGGCGCACACAACAGGAACACCAGGCCGGCCACCCGGGCTTTGACCGACCACACCACTTCGCTGAACATCGCCCGTTCCGTCCGACCCAGGTGCCGGGCCGGCAGGTCCGCCGGAGGAGCCTCGGCCGCTTCCGGCAACGCCGGCACCGGGCCGGCCAGGAACCATCCCACGACGCCACCGAGCAGCCCCACCACCGGCGGCAGCATGTCGTACCACCACGCCATCGGCCGGCCGGGATAACCCTCCACGTCGAGCACGGCGAGCACGTCGCAGGCCGCCTCGACGGCGGTCGTCGTGCTGGCCGTCCAACTGGCCGCGACCGCTATCCGTTGCAGGTGCGGCCAGTGCCGTATCCGCCAGAACACCGCCCCGAACAGGGCTGCGCTCAGCAGCCAGTACAGCCATCCGGCACTCCACGACGACCACGTCGGAGCGAGGTAGGCGTACTGCGGCCCCACCCGCGACCAGCCCTCCACGTACGCGTGATCCGGCAAGCGATCCTCGTAGACCGTGACCAGCAGCCACGGCACCGCCGCCGCACACACGATCGGAGCCATGGTCAGCCACAGCCGCCTGACCCTGCCGCTTCCCGCCCACCCTCGAACGTTCACCGCCACCACCCCATTTGTTACTAAAGTAGCGTAACAAGTGACACCATTAGGCGACGGCCGCGCGGCACTTGTCAAGTGCACTGCAGCGGGTACGCAAGGCGCGCTCATGCCGAGGAGTGTGTCGGATGGCCGGGAACTTGACCGCATCGGGCGAAGTCAGTTCGAGGCCCGCCGATAGTGGTCGCGACCGGTCAGTTCGACATCGTCCATCACGATCACCGTTGGGGCCAATGCGGCAACCGGCTCCGCTGGCAAGGATCTATCCCGACCCACCCGTGCGGCGAGACGGCTCGTGTCCGCAGCGACCTTCACCTGTGCAGCGGGTGACACTTCCAGTGGGCGTGCGGTGCGCCGAACTCGAGCACGTTTTCGTCGAGGGCGTTGACGATCGTGATCCGGCCGGTCTCGAAGACGAAGCTGACCGCGACGGAACCCTCATAGGTGCCGCCGTGGGATTTGGGCGTGTTCGGCGTGGTCCATTGGAGGAGTTCAACGGCGTGGAGCCGCTGGTCCTGTACTGCCAGCAACTCGGGCACCGCGTCGTGGCGCCAGCTGAGGTGGAAGACGCAGTCGTCAGGATGCCCCCAGTCGCCAGAGGTCCAGGTGGGTTGCCCGACGGGGTCGATCGTGTTCCAGGTGATCGACAGATCGTCGAACTTGTAGTGGTTGACCTCGGTCTGCTCACCGTCAAAGTCCAGCAGGACCGGGCCATCGGCGAACCATTCGTCGGCGTCGAGGTCCCACAGCAACCAGGCACGGCGCAGGCGACGGCCGACCAACGCGCGCAGCCGCCGGCCATGGGCGATGGTGATGGCTTGGCGCCCGCTCAGCCAACGAGGCTGATAGCCCCGGATGTCAAAATACGACACCGACAGATTATCCAGGTCTCACCGCGCCGACGCATCCAGCCGGTCGCACTCGCGAGTCCTATGACGACAACGCGCGCTCATGCCGCTGACCGATCGTTCGGGCACGGCCGGCCGTCGAGGGTAATCCCGGGTGGCATCCACGCCTCGGTGAACTCGCCGCCGGTCACGCCGGGCCCGCGCTCGTCTCCGACGCGGCGGAGGCTAACGGCGAGGCCGGCGGGCGCTCGCCCGAACCGGGGCACGGCTGGGCGACCATCTCTACCCTTTTCGGGTGAGGTCAACCCGGGCCCGTCCCTTGGCGTGTAATACGTAGAACGTCGACAGGGGAGGTGGTCCGGCGTGCCGCCGGAAACGCGCACGGAGGGGCCGGTCGCGGACTTGTTCCGCCGGCACCGGTCCGATCTGCTGCGGCTGGCCGTGCTGCTGCTCGGGGACACCAGCCAGGCCGAGGACGTCGTCCAGGATGCCTTCGTCGCGCTGCACCGGCGCTGGCCCGTGCTCGCCGACCCGGCGGCCGCCGCCGGGTACCTGCGGGTTTCGGTGGTGAACGGGGCCCGGTCGGCGCACCGGCGCCGCGCCACCGTCCGGCGGCACCTGCGGGTCGGCGAACCTGAGGCACTGCCGGCCGCCGACGCCGGGCTGCTGCTCGCCGAAGAGCACCGGAGAGTGCTCGCCGCGGTCCGGCAGCTACCGCGCCGGCAGTGGGAAGTGCTGGTGCTGCGGTACTGGTCCGGCCTGTCCGAGGCCGAGATCGCCCGGACGCTCGCCGTCTCCCGCGGGACGGTCAAGACCTGCGCCTCCCGCGCCCTGGCCAAGCTCGAAGACCTGCTCGGAGGACCCGATGGGCACTGAAATCGAGGACCGGCTGCGGCGCGCCTTCGCCGCCTTGGCGTCCGCTGTGGACGTCCCGGACACCGAACCGGAGCTGCCGAGGCGACGCCGCTGGGTGCCCGTCGCCGCCGTCGCGGCCGCCGTCGTCGTGGTGGCGGGCGCAGTGGCCTTCGCGCTCAGCCGGCCCGACCCTCCCCCAGCCACGCTCGCCGTATCGACTCCGCCGCGCACCACGGCGCCGCCGTCGTTCGCCTTCGCCCTGCTGACTCACTGCGGAGTCGACGAAGCGAAGGTCGGCAACACCTACTTCGAAGCCGAGACGCCGCTGAGCGGCCCGGCCCGCAGCGCGCCCGCGGGCTGGGACGACCCGTACCAGCACGGCACCGTGACGCTGTACCCGCCGGACGCCGCCGTCTTCCACGACGCCCGCGGGCACGAGGTGCGGTTCCGGGCCCGTCCCGGGGCGACGGGGTTCAAGCACCTCTGCGACTGACCGGCCGCCCGCCCCCGGCGGGCGACCGGTGCCGCGATCAGTTGCCGTGGTTGTAGATCTGGTACAGCTCGTCGAAGTCGTGCGCGTCCGGCAGCGAGTTGATCGGCGGTGCCTCTCCCTGCGTCATGCAGCTCGAGTTGTCGAACCGGTGGGCCAGCCCGAGGACGTGCCCGAGCTCGTGCTGCGTGCTCTTGCGGGCCTGGGTCGAGGTGGTCACCGTGAAGTTGTTCAACTGCACGTAGACGCCCTCGTAGTTGTGCCCCGCGGAATCCCAGCCGTTCGGGAAGTACGTGACCCCGTAGATCCCGTCGTTGGCGTTGTATTCACTGACGTTCACGCAGTGCAGCCAGCTGCCCGGGCAGCTGGATTCGTAGTAGGAGTCGACGCCCTGCGCTTCGTTCCACTTGTACGTCGCGGTGGTCACCGGCCATTTCGCGCCGGTGTGGTCGACGAAGTAGATCTGCGAGTGAGCCAGGCCGTTGTGCGCCCAGTGGTGGCCGAGGGAGTGGTCCTGCGGCCGCACCGGCGGGACATCCAGCGCCGGCTTGCTCTTCGGCCACGCCCGCGCGCACAGCTGCGTCGACTTCGCCGCAGCCAGCGGTCCCGAATCGGCGCGGTCGAGTTCCGCGACGCCGGACAGCTTGCCGTCCGCGGTGAAGCACGCCACCCGCGAATCGCCGTCCTCGGCCACCCAGTCGTAGGCCTGCGCCCGCATTTCCGCCTTGCTCAACGGCGGCGCCTGCTCCCGCTTGATCTTCGCCGGGTCCAGCACCGGCCGTTTCGCCGGGTTGATGTTCGCGGGCGCGGACGGTTTCCCCTGCCCCGGCGCCGCACCGGCGACTCCCGTGGTCAGGCCGGCGCCGAGCACCACGGCCAGCACGGCCGCGAGACCGGCGCGCCGCGCGGTGGTTCTCCATGATCGAGACACGTTTCTCCCCTTGACGACGTGCTTGAATGCGAACGGCCGCGACACGGCGGAGCCGGGCAGCACAAGAGAAAGCGAACAACCCCCCGAGTCCCCCCTTACGGGCGAATCCGCCCGCGACCGGCTTCCGAGTCTGCTCCCCGATGCCCGGAGTCAACAATCGACTGGACGAGTGAACGACTTTCACACCGAACGCCTTCCCCGGTGGAGGGAGCACGAAGCCTTGCGGGTGCCGAGTGTGACGAATACCGATGCGTTGTACCCCAAGGCGTTGCCCCTCGGGTCGACCTCGATGACGGGCAGTTCGAGACGCTCCGTCTCGTCGAAGAGGCGGGTCGGTGAACATACGATCGCGCTCAAGCAGGTTGCACTGCTGGCGCACCAAGGGTTTCTCGTGCTTCCGCCGGGTCGGGCGCACCTGCGGGGGCAACACCGCCGCGGACCAGCCGGTGCGGGCCCGAATGACAGACGGGAGAGGAGATAGCCGTCCCGCGGCGGGCGGCCGCCTCATCGACGCCGTCGAGGACAAGTTCGAAGTCGTCGCCGCCGGGGAGGCCGTGGCCATCTTCGCCGGCCACGACATCCGCGCCCTCCGGCCCGACCTCCCCGCGATCCCCCTCGACGGCGTCGATCCGTCCCACGTCGTACTGGCCACCCGCGCCGACGACCGCAGCCGCCTGGTCGCGGCGTTCCGCAAGTACGCCCAGGCCCACCTGGTCAGACCGGAGTCTTCCTAGCAGTGGCGCGCATCCCAGTGGCCGTTCCCGTTGTCGTCGTATTCGTAGACGGTCATGTTGCCTTCGTACATCCAGCCGGAATTCGCCTGGTCCGCTTCGCGGACCCACCACCATGTGTGGTGGGAGCTGTTGGTTACGTAGCACCAGAGCCAGACCTTGGTGCCAGAGGGCAGATTGTTCTTCGCGCTGCATTCAACGGAGGGCCCTGTCCGCAGGCTGTGGACCCCGACCACAAGCCCGTATCCCTCACCGTTGGCGTCGTGGTTCGGGCTTCCGGGGCACGCCTCGGTGGTGGCTGACGCCGCGGCGCCGCCGCCCACCGTCAGCGCCGCGCCCAACGCGATCGTCGCCATCGCCGTGGTGAGCGCCTGTCTGACAACCTTCATGTTTCTTTTCCCTTCGTCGTCGTGTCGGGTCAGTGTGCGGTGGCGCGGTCCGGCCGGTCTTGGAAAAAACCGAACTCAGTGCACGGCAAGGGGCGCGCTGGTGACGTGTCCGGCCAGCCGATCGGTCAGCAGCGCCTGCATAACCGGTGCTCCCGCGCGGATGCGGCGGAATTCCGCGGGCGTGCAACTGGTGAGGGCCTTGAAATCGGTGCCGAGGTGCGCCTGGTCGTAGTAGCCGGAATCCACGGCGACCTGCGCGAGGGGCCGGTTCCCGGCGGTCAGCAGGTGCAGCACGTTCTGGAGCCGGAGAATCCGGGCCAGCCGCTTCGGGGGAAGGCCGAGTTGCTGCCGGAAGCGGCTTTCCAGGTGCCGTCCGCTCCACCCGACTTCGGCCGCGAGCGCCGAGATGGCCAGCCGTCCCCGGCTGCGCCGGAGCCGCTGCCAGAGGTGCTCGACCTGCGGTGACCAGGCCGGGCCCGCGTCGAGCCGGTCCAGGAGCAGTTCGTCCAGTAGCGCGAACCGCTCCGGCCAGTCCGGCAGGGCAGCCAACGCGCCCGCGACCACCGGAGCCGAGAAGCCGCACGGTTCCGTGAGGTCGACGATCCGGTTGGCCAGCTGGTCGACCGGCAGACCGAACAACGTGAACGCGGCGAGCGACGTCATCGAGACCTCGATACCGGACAGCCGGCCCGAATGTTCGCTGATCACCGCGCCTTCGTGCGGTCCCGCGACCGGTGAGACGGCGGTGGCCGGAGACATCACGTGCGTCCCGGCACCCCGGAACCGCAGCGGCTCGCCGAAGCCGAGGAACATCGTGACCACGTCCACCGGGAGTTCCAGCCGCCGCCGCGGCACCTCCATGCCGAGGCGGCAGCCGCGGTAGCCGAGTACCTGCCCCCGCAGCCGCGGGTGCGGCGGCCAGGACACGACTTCCCACACACCGGCGGCCGTGAGGCCGTGCCTGATCTGAACTCGCATGGCCGAGAACGCTACGGAGATCAAGACGCCGGATCGTCCCGCGCCGGTAAGAGATCCGGCTATGACGACGGCAGCAGGTCCGGGTTGCGCGTCAACCACGGGGGTATGCCGGAGGGGGATGCGCACGGCCGCGGGGATCGTTAGTGTCGGCCGGTGCACCGGATCATCTTCGTGCGAGGGGATACCCGCGCCGGGGACCTGGCGCTGGCCTTGACGCAGCTCGCCATGATGTGTCTCGTCGGCGCGCTGTTCCGGCGCGAGGGCGACCAGCCCTTCGACTGGTGGGCTTACGTGCTGACCGGGGTGATCTGCCTCCCGCTCGCCGCCCGCCGCGCGGCGCCGATGGCCGTCCTGCTCGTGACGTCGGCGGCGTACGTGATCTACGCGGCGGGCGGGTACCTTGCGGGCTTGCACCTGTGGGGCCCGCTCGTGGCTTTCTACAGTGTCGCCGGGCTGAAACCGCCCAGGGTGACGGCGATCGGCGCCGGGGTGATGGCGGGGGTGATGGTCGCCAGCGGCTTCGCGATGCGAGGGCCTTTGGTCGCGATCATCGCCGAGGCGGTCGCCGTTCCCGCGGTGGGGTGGGCGCTGGGCAACGTCTCCCGGCAGCTGGAGCAGCGGAACCGGCAGCTCGCAGAAGCGACCACACAGCTGGAATACGAGCAACGGCAGCACATCGAACAGGCGGTGGTGCAGGAGCGGTTCCGGATCGCGCGGGAACTGCACGACGTCGTCGCGCACCACATGTCGATGATTTCGATGCAGGCGGGCCTGGCGGGTTACGTCTTCGACACCGACCCGCAGACGGCGCGGACAGCGGTGGACACGATCGGCGCCACCAGCCGGGAAACGCTCGACGAGATGCGCCGCCTGCTGGTGCTGCTGCGCGAGTCGGATCTGGAAGATGCCGACGGCGCACCCGCACCCGCGCCGGGGCTGAACCTGTTGCCGGGCTTGGCGCAACGGGCCGAGGCGGCCGGGGTCGACGTCGCGTTGCACACCTCCGGCGATCTGGAAAGCCTGCCCTCGGGTCTGCAGCTGGCCGTGTACCGGGTCGTCCAGGAGGCCACGACCAACGTGATCAAGCACGCCGGCCGGTGCCGGGCCGAAATCACGGTCCGCCGCGAGCCGGGAGCGATCCACGCGACGGTCCTCGACGACGGGCCCGAGCGTGCGCGAACCGGCACCGGTGGATTCGGGCTCACCGGAATGCGGGAGCGCGCGAGGCTGTACGGTGGGACTCTCACCACGGGAGCACGACCCGACGGCGGGTTCGCCGTGCAGCTGAGCATCCCGTATCCCTGATCGGTGAGCGAAACCCGTTCCGCATCGGAAGAGTCCCACCGGGGGAGGACGACTCCACATGGTCTCCGTACTGGTCGTCGACGATCAGCCGCTGGTCCGCGCCGGCCTGGCGGCCCTGCTGCACGCGGCGCCGGATCTCGACGTGGTCGGTGAGGCCGCCGACGGCGAACAGGCCATCGCCCGTGCCGCGGCCACCAGCCCCGAGGTCATCCTGATGGACGTCCGCATGCCGGGCCTGGACGGGATCACCGCCACCCGCCGGATCCTCGACGGCGCCGCCGAACAGCCGCCGCGGATCCTCATCCTCACGACCTTCGACCTCGACGAATACCTCTACGACGCCCTCGCCGCCGGAGCCGCGGGATTCCTGCTCAAAGAGGCCGAACCGGCCCGGCTGCTGTCGGCGATCCACACCGTCGCCGCCGGCGACCTGCTCTTCGCCCCCGTCCTCACGCGAAGGCTGATCGAAACGTACGTACGGCACCGCGCCCCGCTGGGACGTTCCGGCGCGCTGCGGAACCGGCTCGGCATGCTCACTGATCGTGAATGCGAGATTCTGCGGCTGGTCGGCACCGGGATCACCAACGCGGACATCGCGCAGCGGCTCGCCATCACCGAGGGCACCGTGAAAACACATCTCAGCCGGGTGATGACGAAACTCGACCTCCGCAGCCGCGCGCAAGCCGTCGTGATGGCCTACGAGTCGGGACTGGTCGTGCCGGGAGCGGTCGAGACACCGTAACGAGTGTGCGGCCGCCAGGGCATTGCGAAGAGTGGCGCCGCTCAAGCAGCTACAGCCTCCGGCACACCACCTACACGGGCAACGCACGCAAGTAGCCGATGACAGCGTGCTCAGCTCGCACGAATTCGCCTCGCGGCGGGCCACTTGCTGCGCGATGATGCCGCGGTGCGGACAGGTGCGACGTTCCGGCTCTCCGGTGACCAAGGCGGAAGCGCTGCGACGGTGACTCGG
This sequence comes from Amycolatopsis sp. NPDC058278, assembly GCF_042881395.1. Classification (NCBI taxonomy): domain Bacteria; kingdom Bacillati; phylum Actinomycetota; class Actinomycetes; order Pseudonocardiales; family Pseudonocardiaceae; genus Amycolatopsis; species Amycolatopsis sp. NPDC058278. Next base: position 22,927 of record NZ_JBHVXZ010000134.1, read on the forward strand.
CTTCTTGGCTTGGAGCCGACACATTCGTTCGAGGCCGGAGACCGGGTAGGGCGTCGTTCGGCGGCCATCCGCCGGGTGTCGCTGTGGATGCTGTCGTCGGACTTGCCGTCCGACCGCGAGCTCGCCGATCACCTTCACCTGCTTCTCGACCGGCTCGAGCCGAAGGCTGAAGCCTTGTGGCAGCTGACCACTCAGGGGTACGTGGCCGACTGGTTCTGCTTGGCGGCGTCGCAGGCGACCGAACACGCTATCGAGCTTGACCGGCCGCTTCTCCAGCGGTTGCTCGCGGTGCCCGGTGATCTCCTCCTGGACGTCATGGGTGACGACGACTGACACCGGCGCTTTCAGTGCACCAGGGCGGCCAGTGCCGACGGGGTGACCGCCGCGCGGCCCGTCGTGTGCTGGTAGCCGCGCACGATGTCGCGGCAGCGGGCCTGCCGCCCCAGGCGGCGTTCGGCCCGCAGCAGCCGGTTGCGCCGCGGCGGTGGGTAGGCCGATGCCAGGCGGGCGAGCAGTTCCCGGCGGTCGGCGCCGGCCGTGCGCATTGCCCAGTCGGCGCCGGGATCGAGCGCGAACAGCACCAGCGCGACGTGCTCGATGCGGTGCTCGCGTTCCCGGCGGGCGAGGGCGAGGCGCAGCGACGCCGCGTAGGCCGCTTGGACGTCCAGGCCGATCGGCGGTACCGCCCGGGCGCACCGGCGCCTGGCTTTCCCCGCTCCCAGCGGGAACAGGGGCGCCTTGACCGGCCGGTCCGCCAGTTTCGCCGGCAGCGGGCCGAGATCGATGCCCAGCACGTTCAACGCCTCGCGGTCGGCGGCCACGCCGGCGCCGTCCGGGGCCGCCTCCCGAACCGCCCGCTCGATCCCGGCGAGCCCCGCCAGGGGGCCCTCCGTGAGGGCCAGCAGCAGGTGTTCGCTGCCGACGCGGGCGTGCCCGAACTCTCGTGCCAGCTCGCCGGCGCGGCGGAACGCCTGGCCGACCGCCGGATGATCCCCCTTGAACATCAGCCCTCCCGGCCGCGGTGCTTGCGGTGCACGGTCTGCTTGGTGACGCCGAGCCGGTCGGCGATGTCCTGCCACGACCAGCCGGCTCGCCGGGCCGCCGCCACCTGCTCGGTTTCCAGCTGCTCGGCCAAGCGTCGCAGCCGCGCGACCGCCCGCAGCGCGATGTCCGGGTCGGAGCTGCGCACGGTGTGCTCGAAATCGGTCATCAGGCTCACTGCGTCAGCATATGCTGACTCGACCAGGTCGTCAACATATGCTGACATCCCGGCCCCTTGGTACTGGTACCTTCGCGGCTTCCCGCGTCCCGGGACCACCGCCAGGGTGACGGCCATGATCTTGAAATCCCGCCGCGCCCGGAAGTGGACGCTCGTCGTGGCAAGCGTGCTGGTCGTCGTGCTCGGGGCCGGGTACGCGCTGCTCCAGGTCGCCGACTCGCGGACGTTCCAGTTCTCCGGCACCCTCGTGAACCGCGTCGACACCGGCGAAAAGCTGGTCGCCCTCACCTTCGACGACGGGCCCGATCCCGCGGGCACCCGCCCGGTCCTGGACACGCTGAAGAGCCGTCAGGTGCCCGCGACCTTCTTCCTCATCGGCCGGGACATCGCCGCGCACCCGGACCTCGCGCACGACATCGCCGCCGCCGGGCACGAAATCGGCAACCACAGCTTCTCCCACGACCGCATGATCGGCGTGACGCCGTCCTGGGTGGCCGACGAGGTCGAAGCGACCGACGCGCTCATCCGGGCAGCCGGCTACACCGGCGAAATCCTCTTCCGGCCCCCGAACGGCAAGAAGCTCTTCGCCCTCCCGCACTACCTCGCCGAGCACCACCGCACCACGATCACCTGGGACGTCGAGCCGGATTCAGAAGGCAGCCCCGACGCGGCCGCCCTCGTGCGGACCACCGTCGACCAGGTCCGGCCGGGCTCGATCGTGCTGCTGCACGCGATGTACCCGGCGCGCGACCAGACCCGCCAGGCGCTCGGACCGATCCTCGACGGGCTCAAGCAGCGCGGCTACCGGTTCGTGACCGTGTCGCAGCTGCTGGCAGCTCGACGCTGACGACCCACTCACCCCCGCGCGGCCCGTGGCTCAGCGTGCCCCCGGCCGCCGCGGCCTGCTCCGCGAGCCCGGCCAGCCCGTGGCCGTCGCCTCCGGACGATGTTCCCTTGAGCGTGTTCCGCGCGGTGATCGTCAGCCGGTCGCCGGCATCGACGTCGAGCCGTAGCCGGACGCCGGGACCGTTGTGGCGCAGGGCGTTCACCGCCGTTTCCGCGACGAACCGCTCGGCCAGCTCCCGCACCGGGCGCGGCAGCGCGGGCAGCACCGGGTCGCGGTCGAGGACCAGTCCCGCGGTGCGGAGCCGGGCCAGCACCTCGGCGAGGTCCGGGCCGCGCTCGGCGTCGTCACGCAGGTCGTCCAGCGTGCGGCGGACGAGCGTGAGGGCGCCTCGGCCCGCGGCCAGCAGGGTGTCGAGGCGCGCGGC
>NZ_JBHVXZ010000135.1:0-25413 GCF_042881395.1 Amycolatopsis sp. NPDC058278
GTCGCGGGCAGCTGCGGCGGCAGCTGCGTGACCAGCCGGACGTCCGGCATCGGCGCCCCGGAACCGTTGTGCACCAGGAAGGTCAGCACGACGTCGTCGCCACCGGCGAACAGCGGTACCGCCGACACCGCCAGCCCCACCGACAGCGACCCCGGCGTGACCGGGGGGACCGGCTTCTCGCCGACGGTGACCACGGCCGTGGCGGAGTTGTCGCGCGCGTCGGCGTCCTGGCCGGCCGTGGTGACGGTGCCGGTCGCCGCCTGCGGCCCGGGTTCGGCGCCGGTGGCGCTGAACCGCACCCGCGCCTGCGCGCCCGGGGCGAGCGTGCCGAAGGCGCAGACCAGCTCGGGCGTGCAGGTGCCGGCGCTGGTGATCGGCGGCTGCGGCTGCTGCAGCCCGGGGGTCAGCCGGACGAACAGCCCGACGCCGGGCGAGGCGGTGACGCCGTGGTTGGTGACCACGAACTCGAAGGTCGTGAGGCCGGAGAACGGAATGGCGGCCGGGATGGCGGTGGCGGTCACCCCGACGTCGGCGATCCGCTGGAACGCCGGCTGCCACGCTCCGCCCGGTCCGTCGATCAGCGGCCGCGGCGCACCCCCCGCCGACGGCACGATCCGGATGCTCGGCCGGGATTCGGAGGGCGCGCTGTCGAAGGCGACCAGCGTGCCGTCCGGCGACCAGGCCGGGTCGTCCACGAAATCGGTGTCCTGCACGAGGACCCGCGCGCGCCCACCGTCGGCGGGCGCCACGCAGAGCTGGTGGAGGTCGTTGTGGAACACCAGCGCGGCGCCGTCCGGCGAGACGTCCGCCGAGCCCTGCCGTCCGGCGCCGCACGGCGTCCCGAACGACGGCGAGAGGTCCCGCTGGGTGCCGGCGACGACGCTGTCCGGCGTCACGACGAGCGAAACCTGCCAGAGCTCCTGCCGGAATTCCCCACCGGGGTCGACGGAGATCACGGCGGTCTCGGTGGCCGTGCCGCCCCGCCCGGTCGCCGTGCAGGTCACGGTGGTGGCCCCGACCGGGAAGAGGCTGCCGGACGACGGCGTGCAGAACGGCGTCAGCGGTGTCTCGCGGTCGGCGTCGATCGCGGTCGCGGGGTATTCGACGACCGTGGGCGCGGTGCCGGTGACGGTCTTGTCGTGCAGGGTGATCAGCGGCAGCCGCGGGTCCTTGACCCGGACGGTGACGTCCTCAGTGTAGCCGGGCCGCACGGTCGGCTCGCCGGCCAGCCGGAACTCGACCCGGCAGTGCAGGAAGGCCCCGAGTGGCGCGGTGGCCGCGACGGCCGCGAATTCGGTGAATTCGGCGTTCGTCCCTCCCGGCACCTGCGGGGTTCCTTCGGGGGTGAACGTCAGGGTCAGCCCCGGGTCGCAGAACGGCACCGGCTGCACCTTCACCTTCAGGTCACCGATCTTCTCGGTGATCACGGTGCTGATGTTGTCCGGGTTCGTACTCGCCAGGACGCCGTCGGTCGCGTTCGCCACCCGAGTCGCCTGGCCGGTGGCGTCCAGGCCACCGCCGGCGCTCCCCGCCGACACCCCGACCACCCGGATGCCCTGCGCCTTCAGGTGCTCGATCGCCTGGGCGAGTGTCACGCCCTTCGTGGGGTCCCGGTCGCCGCTCGGGTCGTGACTGGGCGCGTCGCCGACCAGCACGACGATCTTGCTGCTGTCCGGCCGGAAGCCGATGGCGCCGGTGGCGACGCGATCCAGGGCGTAGACCCAGTCCTCCGGGACGTCGTCACCCTCGGCGGGGGTGATCTTCTCGAAGGCGGCCGTGATCTCGGTCTGGTTCTTCGTGAGGCCCTGCTGCACCTGGAACAGGCGGCCGTTGGGGTTGTTGGCGTCGACCGGGTCTTTGCGGTCGCCGAACGCCACGGCGGCGTACTGGGCCTCCGGCTGCGCCGTGCTGAGCGTGGTCATGACCTGGATCAGGTTGTCCTGCATGCTCTTCAGGGCGGTCCCCATCGAGCTGGTCTGGTCCATCAGCAGCACGATGTCCGGCTTGGCCGGCACCTTGTCGGTCGGCACGGTCTTGGCGATCGCCGCCGAAGAGCCCTGCCCGACCGGGATGTCGACCACCGTCGGCTGCACCCGGCCCGGCGGAGGCGGCGCGACGCGCGAGGCCGCCCGCGTCAGCGTGACCTTCGTGCCGTCGGCCGACCACACGGGCTGGGAGTCGTCGCCGCGCAGGTTCGGCGGGATCGGGATCTCGCCGAGGATGCGGCCGTCCGCGACGCGGGCGATCCGCACGACGTCCCGCTGGCCTTCGCCGCGGCCCGAGGTGGCGGTGACCGCGATCATCGAAGCGTCCGGCGACCAGGCCGGGTGCTGCTCGCGCTTGCCCCCGGCCACCGGGCCGGTCAGCGGGCGGGGTGCGCTGCCGTCGGCGTTCGCCACGATGATCGCGGTCTCCGCCGATTCGCCGGGCCCGGCCTGGGTGTAAGCCAGTTGCGAGCCGTCGGCGGAAAAGGCGGGGTCGAACTCGTCGGCACCCGGCCGTTGGGTCAGGTCGCGGCGGTCGCCGCCGGTGGCGTCGGAACTCCAGATGTCGGTGGTGCCGCCGTCGCGCAGTTCGGTGAACACCGGCCGGCCGTCCGGCCGGAACGTCGGCTCGGTTTCGCCGGTGTCCGGCAGTGCCGAGACGATCGAGACCTTGCCGTCTGCGATCTGCTTGACGTCACCGAAGGGATCCTGCGCGCGGGTCGTGAAGGCCAGGCGGGCGCCGTCGGGCGACCACGCCGGTTCGGACGAGTCCCCGGGGTCGGGAACCGCCCGGGTGACCGCGCCGCCCGTTTCGGCCATCAGCACCACGTCCCCGGCCGGGTGGAAGCGGGTCGTGGTGAACGCGATCCGCGCCGGACCCCACGCGGGCTGCGTGTCGGCGGCCGGGTCGGCGGTCAGGCGCGCCGGCGTCCCGCCGCCGGCCGGGACGGTGTAGATGTCCCCGGCCGGGTCGTCGCGGGTGCTGCTGAAGGCCAGGCGGGTGCCGTCGGGCGACCAGCTCGGCGAGTCGTCGGTCGCCGGACCGGACGTCACCTGGCGGAGGTCGCGGCCGTCCACGCCGATCACGAAGAGCTTCCGGCTGCCGGTGCGTCCGGAGGCGAACGCGACCGTGCGGCCGTCCGGCGAGAGCGCCGGGTGGAGGTCGACGGCGTCGTCGTTCGTCAGCTGCAGCGCCGCCGGAGCGCCGTCGCGGAGGTACCACAGCTCGCCGTCCCGCTCGGCGCCACCGGCGGCCGCGGCGCGGTGGCTCACCCACACGATGCCGCCGGTGCCCGCGGACGCGTCGGAGTCGACGCCACCGATGGCGCGGGGCAGCGCCGGCTCCGCGCCTTCGCCGGTCGCCTGGAACAGACCGGTGGTGGCCTCGCTGACGTACCCGACGCGGTACGGCGAGGCCACCGGTGCCGGTGCCTGTGCTTCGGTCGGCGCGAGCGCTCCGCTGAGCGCCCAGCCGCCGAGCACCGCGACGACCGCGATGCCCGCCACCGCTCGGTTCGCGCGCATGGTCGGTCCTCCCCAAAGACTTCGGGTTCAGCGAATCAGCCGGCTTCGAACAGCTCGATCTCGGAGATCGCGACGTCCGTGCCGTTGAGCGAGCGGTACAGCCCGGTCACGTGCAGCTCGACGCTCGTGGCGCCGGCGCTGTTCTCGATCGGGACTTCCTGGGCGTCCGGCGTGTCGGCCAGCACCATGTCGTAGGTCTTGCCGGTGGAGAACACCAGGTGCAGCTTCTGCGGCCGGTGCGCGGCCGGGAAGTTCGCCGCGTCACCGGAGTACACGATCGCCTTCCGCAGGTCCGCCGGGTGGTCGAAGGTGAACACCAGTACCTGTTCGCGGTCGCCGGGGGCCGCCCAGAACGTGTTCTTGGCGTTGTCGGTGACCAAGGGCGCCGAGTGTCCGTCGGTCTGCGCGGTCGCGCTCACCTTGACCGGGTGGATCGGGTTCAGCTTCGCCTCGAAGATGCCGGTCACCTGGCTCCACAGCCCCACCGCCGCGGTGTTGATCGCGCCGCGGAACGGCTGGTACAGCGCGTAGATCAGCGCCGAAAAGATCAGCGCCACCGCCACGGCCCGGCGGAGCACCTTGCCCACGGTCCGGCGCGCGGCCCCGGTCCGCCCGGCCCGGCGGCGGACGCCGTCCTTGCCGGGCCGCGCCCCCGCCTTGTGCTCCTTCGGTTTGCGGCCGAACAACCGCCGCCACCACGACGTCTTGACGACCTCGGACTCGGCCAGGGACGCGCCGCAGCGGCTGCAGAAGTTCCGGGCCGGCGCGTTGCCCTTGCCGCACCGGCCGCAGATCAGGTCGCCGGGGTTGAGGACCTGCTCCTCCACGGTCTGCTGCACCGGCTGCCGGACCGGGGCGATCGGCTCGGCGGGCTGCACGACCTGCTGCTGTTGCTGTTGTTGCTGCACGACCGGCTGCGACCGCACCGCGACCGGGTCGTCGTCGTCCCACTTCAGGTAGCGGCCGCATTCGCCGCAGAACTCGACGTCGGCGGGCCCCTGGTGCCCGCACTCCGCGTAGATGACCATCCGCTAGCCCTCCAGCACTTCCACCGTGACCCGCACGTGGGCGGGCACCGCATCCACGACCGTCGCCGTCAGCCGGCGCACGTCGACCCGGGCCGGGTCCGGCACCCGCACGCGCACCTGCACCCACGGCGGCCCCGGGTCCGGCAGCGGCGCACCCGGCTGCGGGTCGGCGACGACACCACCGCTGTCGGTCACCTCGACCGCGCCGCCGGTCAGCAGCCGCACGTGTTCGGTGAGGCCGCGGCTCGTGCCGCGCCACCGGTGCAGCTCGACCGAGCGCGTCACCAGCTGCCGCAGCTGTTCCGGGCTCCAGCTCTCATCGACGCGCAACGCGACCCAGTGGGCCAGCCAGCCGACGAAGTCGGCGGGCGCCACGCCCGGGTCGAGGTAGCCCGCGAAGTTGTCCAAAGTGGAGATGACCGGGGCGAGGACTTCGTCGAGCGCACCGGTGAAGCCCTGCACGAACCGGTCTTCGGCGTACACCGAGGGCAGCTGCTCACCGATCGGGTGCGGGCTCGGCAGCCCGGGGACGCCGGTCCTCATGCGCCCGCCTCCCGGACCCGGACCTGATGGCCGAAGGAGAACGCCAGCGCGTTCGGCGGCAGGTCGAGCCGGTCCACCTGCTCACCGCGTTCACGCGTGATCGGGTTCGCGGCGAACAAGCGCACGTCCTCCACCAGCTCGACGCCGGGCAGCCGTTGCAGCACCGCGAACACCTCCCCCGACTGCACCGGGCGCCCGAACGGCCAGCCGTCGCCGTCCGGGCCGCCGCTGATCGGGTTGAAGTAGTCGTAGAGGGCCTGGCTCGCCCGGGCGCCCAGCGCGCCCGCCGTCGTCCGGCGCCGGGCCCGCAGCCGCGCGACCACCGTGACGCCCTGGTAGAACGGCGGTTCCACGGACACGAGCGCACCCACGCAGCGTCGTTCGCCGAGGTGGCGCTCGATGCGGCCGCGCATGCCGGCTTCGAGCATCAGGGTCGCGAAGGCCAGTTCGCCGGTGTCGGGCACCGCCGGCACGACGAGGACCCGGATCGCGCCGGTCTCGCGGCCGTCGGCGCCGTGCGCCGGGATGCAGCGCACCCGGGCCGCTTCCGGTGCCGCTTCGCGCGCGAGCTGCTCGTAGTCCTCGGCGGTGACCGCGCGGTCGCGGGTGCGCAGCAGCAGCGGGCCGCGGACCGCCGCGTCCCGCACCGACTCGCCGTCCACCCCGCCGATCGCGGGACGGCGGTTCACCACGCTGCTGACGAACGGGATCGGGTCCCGCTGCACCTCGAGGACCTCGCGGGCGACGTTGCCGCGCCGCCCGCCCCCGGAGCGGTACTCGGGCACCCGGATCGCGGCGGACTTGGGCGGGAACGCCCCGTAGTACCGGAGCCCGCCCCCGGGCTCGCGCACCGCGGGGCCGAACTCGACCTGCCCGCCGACGCGGTCGAGCATGACGTGCCGGTCGTCCGGGCCGGAGTCGGCGAAGGAGCGGACCTCGGTCCACGGCTGCCAGCCGTCCGGGCCCGAGACCTCCACGACCAGTTCGCCCTCCCCGACGACCACCGGGGGACGGCCGAGCGGGAACCGCTGGCCGGGTGTGCCGTCGGAGGTCCCGACGATCTCGTTGCGGACGATCTCGGCGTGCACGGCGGCGACCGTGCCGCCGATGGTCGAGGCCTCGACCGCGTGCAGCCGCGGCGAGCGCTGGTAGAACGGCTGGTTCTGCTTGGCCTCGACCAGGCGGCAGCGCAGCCAGCCGGCCCGCTGCCGGGCGAGCACCGACATCGCGTGCCCGGGCGGGACGTGCACCACGATGTCCCCGGACCGGTTGAACGCGCCGGTGCTGTCCCGGTCGACCTCGCACGCCGCCCAGCCGGTGCCGTCCCAGGCCTCCCACAGCCACGGCGGGTCGTGCGGGTCGACCCCCTGCCCCTCGACCTCGCAGTCCAGCCGCAGCAGCACCGCGCAGCCGGGGACGGCGGCCGACAGTCCGAAGAGGACCGCGTCGCCGGGGGCCGGGGTCTCGGCGAAGGCCGCCGGGCCGCCGCCGACGAGCAGTTCGTCGGTGCGGTCGGCCGGTGGCAGACCGGTGTCGGACGTGCTGGTCGCCAGGTGCGCGAACGCGCACGGCACGATGTCCAGCGTGCGCTCCACGGTGAACACCACCGGGTCCTCGACCTCGTTGCGCACGCTCGCGACCTGCTTGCCGGCCGCGACGACCACCGGGACGTCGCGGGCGGCCGAGAGCCAGAACGTCACGTCCGTCCGCGCCGCGGCGGGCGGGAACAGCCGGACCCCGATCAGGTCGAGGAAGCGCAGGTAGTGCAGATCGGGCACCCGGTTGAGCCGGTAGAGCAGCTGGTCGACCATCTGCGCGAACGTCTCGATCAGGGTGACACCGGGGTCGGAGACGTTGTGATCGGTCCACTCCGGACAGTTGCGCTGGACCAGGTACTTGGCTTCGTCGACCAGGTCCTGGAACCGGCGGTCGTCGAGGTTGGGCATCGGCAGGGTCATCACACACCGTCCTCGGCGGACTCGTGCGGCGGGATGACGTAGAAGGGGAAGACCAGGTTGCGCGGGTCGTTGGTGCCGCGCAGGCGGTAGCGGATGTCGATCAGCAGGGTGCCCCGGTCGGCCTCGTCGAAGCTGACGACGACGTCGTCGAGGGTGATCCGCGGCTCCCAGCGCTCCAGCGCGATGCGGACCTCGTAGGCGATCTGCCCGGCGGTCGCCGCGTCGGCGGGTGCGAACACGAGGTCGTGCACCGCGCAGCCGAACTCGGGACGCATCGGGCGTTCGCCCGGCGAGGTCGCCAGGATCAGCCGGATGCTTTCGACGACCTCGCGCTCGCCGCCGACCAGCGCGATCGAGCCGGTCGCGTCGGTGTGCAGCGGGAACGCCAGTCCCCGGCCGAGGAAGTCCATGTCAGCCTCCGATCAGGACGGTCGGGCAGCCCATGACGATCGGCGCGCCGCAGACGGCCATGTCGCCCATCCGGGCCGCGGGCATGCCGCCGATGAGCACCGTCGGGCAGCCCGGCGGCGCGATCGGCGTCGGCGGGTGCACCGCGGGCGGCGGGAACGAGCACGTGTGCAGCGTCCCGACGTTCGCGGCGGGCATCCCGCCGATCAGCACGGTCGGCACCCCGGGCCCGGCGATGACGCCCGGGTGCCCGGTCGGGTCGCCGACCCTCGCGGCTGGTGGCATGTCGCTCCCCCGTCAGTTGATCTTGACCACGCTGCCGCGCACGGTGACGACACCGCTGGCGGTCAGCTCCGTCTGGCCCTGGCCGGCGACCGAAACCGTGGCGCCCTCGACCTTCACACCCGCCGTGCCGGTCAGCTTCAGCTGGCCGGTCGCCTCGATGCTGGCGTCGGTCTGCGACTTCACGGACACCTTCTGGCCCTTGAGCTCCAGCGGCCCGGTGCCGGCGTCGATGCTCACGCCGTTCTGGGCCTTGACCGTGACGCTCTTGCCGCTGGTCACCTCGATGACCTGGTTCTTCTGGTCGATCTTGACGACGAACTTCGCGTCCCCGGAGGACAGGATGATCCCGTCGTCCTCGGCGAATTCGAGCTTGTGGCCCTTCCGGGAGACGAACCCGCGCAGCGCCACCTCCCCGCTGTTGCCGTCGACGACCGCCTTGGTGAACTTCGACGGCGCGGTGTCCTTGCTGTTGTAGAGGCCGCCGAGCACGTAGGGCGCTTCGAAGTCGCCGTGTTCGAAGCCGACCAGGACCTCGTCACCGACCTCGGGCAGCACCAGCGCGCCGCGGTCCTTGCCCGCGCCCGGCTGGAGCGTGCGCGCCCAGGTGCTCGTGAACTCCTTGTCCAGCCACGGGAACGTGAGCTTGACGCGGCCGAGTTTCGCCGGGTCCTTGAGGTCGGTCACCTGCGCGGGGACGACCCCCGGCCACGACGAGTGCTTCGCCCCGCCGGCGACCAAGCCGTACAGCGAGCGTTCCTGTCGCCCCGACACGGCGAACTCGGTGGTGTAGCCGACCTCGTCGTTGAACAGGTGGCGGGTGCTGGTCAGCGTGTACTTGCCCGCGAACGGCCGGCCGACGCCGGTGAGCGTGACGGCGGTGCCCGCGCGCAGCTTCGGGTTGCCCTTCGCGACGCCGTCGAGTTCGGTGCAGGCGCCGCCGAACCGGTCGGCCAGCGCCTTCGCGGTCGCGTCGGCCTCGCCCTGGGTGCGCCGGGGCGCGGCCGCGTCGAGGAAGGGCGGGCTCGCGAACTTCCCCGCCAGGGCGACCGGGTCCACCCCCGGCACGTCCGTGCCCGCGTTCTTCGGGGTCGCGGTGGCGGTGACCGGCTGCTTGTTCTCGTAGTCCCAGCCGTTGACCCGCACCTCGGGGACCTGCTCGGCCGCGGTGACGCTGGCGCGCAGGTTGAGCAGCGTCCCGTGCGCTTCGAGGACGAGCGGGTCGGCGGTCGCCTTGGTGGTCGTCGGGGGCGCGCCGGACGGCTTCTCCGGGAGCTCGAAGTTGAGCTTCCCGTCCCGGACCGCGATCTGCGCACCCACCACGTCGGCCAGCCGGGACAGGAACTCCCAGTCGCTGACGTTGTCCTGGCTCAGCTGGGTGTTCGGCCGGCCGCCGAAGCCCTTGACGTCGTCGATCTTGCCGGCCGGGATGTTCGCGCGCCGGGCGACCTTGCGCACGACGTCCGCGATCGTCATGTTCGGGTACGCCGCGACCCGGCGGCCGCGGAACAGCCGGTGCGCGTGGTCGTACCCGCGGACCTCGGTGAACGTGCCGTGCGGGTCCAGGTCGACGGCGACCGCGGTGACCTCGCCCGAGAGCAGGTCCTGCGGGCCTTCCGGGTCGGACGTCTGGACCTTGAGCTTGATCTTCGCCCCGACCTTGAACTGGCCCTTCTCCAGCACGACGGCCCCGGGGTCGCGGAAGCGCAGCACGAAGGTGTCCGGCAGGTTCCGGCTGTCGTCGACGTAGGCGTAGCCGAGCATGACCCGGACGTCGTCGGGCAGCGCGGTGCCTTCGACCTCGACCACGAGGGTGTTCGTGAAGGTTTCGTTAGCCATCGAGCTCCTCCAGCGCGGGCACCAGGAGCCGGGTGCCGGGCCGCAGCCGCAGCGGGTCGTCGATGCCGTTGGCGTCGGCGATCTCGCGCCACTTCCCGGCGTCGCCGTAGGCGCGGAACGCCACCGAAGGCAGCGAGTCGCCGGCGACGAGCACGTGCGTGTCCCGGGCGGCGAGCGCGCCGGACGTCGGGTTCTGCCCGCCCAGCTCGCCCGCGATCTCCTCGAGGTTCACCGTGCAGACCGCGCGCACCGGCGTCCCCGCCGGCGTGAACAGCGTGTACTTCGCGGTGACGGAGGCGACGTAGGCCGGAAAGCCGGTCATCCCGCCCCACTTGAAGATCACCCACGGCGGCGAGGGCTTCTTGTGCTGGCGGCTGTCCTCGGTGGCCACGCAGCAGCTGAACAGCTGCTCGACCTTCTTGACGACGGCGTCGTCCATCTTGTCGGTGGCGTCGAGGAACATCTCCAGCGCGAGCTTGGCCGGATCGGATCCCTTGAACTGCGGTGGCGCGCTCTTCTTGGCGTTGGGCTGCGCGTCCCGGCCCCATTTGGCGTTCTTGCTGACCGAGAGTTCCTTGGGGTTGAACTGGAACTTGATGTCGAACATCCACTCGCCGGGCGGCTGCCCGGTCCCGCCGGACTGCGGTGGCTTGTGGACTTTCAGCAGCGCGCGCTGCAGGTTGCTGGGCGCCGGTTCGCCGGAGCCGTAGGCGGCAGGCGGCGGGGAGCCGGCGGTGGTGAAGGTGACGGGCGAGGACACGGTGTCAGCCCCTCTTCGCCGGGCTGAGGAAGCCGTGGTGGGCCAGTTCGAGGGTCTCGGTGGCGACCTTGGGCGAGTCGGGCGAGAGCTGCGGCCCGCTCCACCGCACCGGGACGACGCCTTCGAGGGCCCAGCTGGCGATCACCTTGCCTTCCAGGGTGCGGGCCTCGATGGTGGCGGTCTTGCGTTCGATCCCGCTCGCCAGGCTGGCGAACCACTTGGTGATCTGCGAGCTCGCCTCGGTGACCGGGCGCGAGAGCTTGATGTTCGAGTACTTGATCCGGGTCGGCAGCTGCCAGACCATGCCGTTGTTGCCGCCTTCTTCCCGCTGTTCCATGACGAATTCGCAGCCGAGGCCGTCGCAGCTGGAGAACGCGCCGAGGTTGCCGAGGTTCTTGTCGTCCAGCTTGACGACGTAGCAGACGGCAACGGCCTCTTCGGTGTCCGGCATCGGCTCCTCCTTCAGTGCGGGCGATCGGTGAGCGCGCCCCGGCGCTCACGATCGAGTCGGAGTTCGGTCTTGAGACGGCGCAGCAGCGGATCGAACAGTTTCTTGACGAGCTCTTCGGTTTCCGGCGCCGGCTGCTGCGCCGAGGCGACGGCGGCCGGCGGCACAACGGGTGCGGCAGGTGGGTCAGGTGCCCGCTGGACGACCGGTTCGGGAGGCGGCGGCGGGTCCGGTGTGGACGGTCGCACCGGATCGGCGATCCGCGCGACGGGCAGTGTTTCGATCGTGCGGACCGCGAGTTCGGCGTGGGGTGCCGGGGCATCGGGAACGCGCGAGACCGGGGTCGGTGAGGCATCGGCGGCGCGGGCCACGGGAAGTGCCGGGGTTTCGGTCGCCCGGGCGACCGGCAGCAGCGGCACCGCGCCTCCGGTCACCGGCGCCACGCCATGGACGGCCGGTGCCACCGGGAGCGGCGCTGGGGTTCCGGCCATCGGAGCGTCCGGCCCTTCCGGCGCCCGCGCGACCGCAAGTGCCGGGGGCTCGATGGCGCGTGCCGTCGGGAGTGACGTCGGGGCGGCGAAGCCCTCGAGGGATCGTGCCACCGGAAGCGAGGACATCGCGGTTCCCGCAGTCGGTTCGGCCACGCCTTCGAGGGACCGCGCCACCGGAAGCAGCGAGACGGCGGGTCTTGCGTTCGGGCTCGCCGCGCTATCGAGGGATCGCGCCACTGGAAGCAGCGGCACCGAAGGTCTTGCGTTCAGGCTCGCCGAGCCATCGAGAGACCGAGCCACCGGAAGCAGCGGCACCGCGGGTCTTGCGTTCAGGCTCGCCGAGCCATCGAAGGACCGCGCCACCGGCAACGACCCGGCATCTGCCATCGGGCTCGCCGCGGCTTCGAATACCCCGGCCACCGGAAGCGGCCCTTCGATCGCGCGAGCCACCGAGAGCGGAGCACTTTGTGCCGTGTCTGGCGCCGGGGCAGAGGAATCCCCGGCGGCCCAGGCGACCGGAAGCAGCGGACCTTCGCTCGCCCGTGTCGCCGGAAGCGACGCAGCCTCTGCCGCGCTCGTCGCCGGGATTGCCGGAATCTCGAGGGCGCGTGTCACCGGAAGCGGTGGTTCCTCGGCCGCTCGTGCCACAGAGAGCGCCGAGGTCTCCGTCGCCCGTAGCAGCGGAAGCGGCGGCTCCGGCGCAACCGGGCGTGCCGCGGTCTCGGCAGCCCGCAGAAGCGGCGATACCGGCGCGGCGGAGGGTGCTGCGGACTCGGCCATTCGGGACACCGGCATCGGTGGCTCGTCGGCTACCGCAGGAAGTGGCGAAAGGCCATCCGTGGCCGGCAAGGGAAGCGTCGAGGGCCCGACCGCGCGCGCCGTCGGCGGCTCCTGAGCCGCCGATGGGGCGGCTGCTCCGGAGCTCTCGGCCGCCCGGGACACCAGCAGCGAGGAATCCTGCGCCGCTGGTCCCATCGGCAACGCCGAGGTTTCGATCGCTCGCGCCACCGGCAGCGACGGCTCCCGCACCACCGATCCCCCCGGCAACCCCGAAGTCTCGACCGCCCTCGCCACCACCGGCTCGGCGGCCGGTCGCGAGGTCTCAGCCACCCGCGACACCAGCGGCGGCGAATCCTGCGCGGTCGGCGTCACCGGGGCCTCGGCCGCGCGGGACACCGGCAGTGGCGCCTCCTGAGCCGTCGGCACGACGGGAAGCGCCGGCGCCTGAAGCCCCGCCGATCCCGCGGCCGGAAGTGCCCCCATCCCCACGACCGGCGCCGCCGGGTCGTCGGCGATCCGCGACACCGGCAACGGCGGGGAAACGCTCGTCGAGCCGCCCGGGGTTCCGGGCGGCTCCGTGGTCCCGGCGTGGCTCTCCGGGGTGTCGAACGGGCGGAAGGTGTTCACCGGCGGCGAACCCGTCGTCCGCGACACCGGCTCGGGTGGTGGCCCCGGAACGCCGGAGAACGGCGTGCCGGGCGAAACGTCGTCCGCGAGGCGCGACACCGGAAGGGGCGTGCCGGGCTCCGGCAGCCTCGGCGCGCCGAGGCCCAGCCGCCGTGGCGTCGCCTGCTCGGTCCGTTGGACGAGCGGCAACGCGGGCCGTGCCGGTTCGGCCGGTGGCGGTTCGGGAGCCGGTGGTTCCGGCACCGGCACCGGGGTCACCGGGGTCACATCGGCCGCCGGAGTGTCCACAGGGGACGGCTCCGGGATCGCCTGGAGGGTCCGCACCGGCGGGCCGGCGTCGGCCGCCGCGGACGTCAGCGGCGGCACGGCCTCGCGCGCGGCGACGACCGGCAGCACCAGCGGCAAGTCCACCGGTTCCCCGGGCGGCCCGCTGTCCGAGGCGGTTCGCTGCACCGCGGCGCCTCGAGGCCGGGGCGGCCCCGGCTGCGCCAGCGGCATCGGTGTCTCCGCCGGGCGCACCAGATCGCCGATGACGCCGGCGGGTTCCGCCGGGCCGACGCGGTGACCGAGCGGCTCGAGGTAGCCCGGGCTCCGCCAGGACGTCAGCGTCGAGCTGAACCGCTGCACCGGGTTGACCAGCGGGTGTTCGGCCAACACCCGCTGGATCGGCGCCACGCTCCGCCATTCCGCGCGCTTCACCGGCAGCGCGGCCTGCTCAGGCGCAGGCACGGGCGGCGGGCCCGCCTCCTTCCGGCGAAACCACATCGTGCGTCACCGTCCCTGGCTCATCCGGGTGTTGATCCGGGCGATCTCGGCGACGTAGGTCAACCGGTCGGGGTGTTCGAGGTCGAGGATGTCGTCGAGGGACCAGTGCAGGTGGTAGGCCACGTACGCGACTTCTTCGTGCAGCCGGTCGGCCGCGTACGTCACGATTCCCCCAGGCGGCCACCGGCGACGTCGACGACGAAGCTGTGGCCGCACTCGGGGCAGGCGACGCCCGCCCTGGTGTGGCCCTCGCTGTTGACCCGGCGGTACATGTCCTGCAGGAACGCCA
The DNA here is from genome assembly GCF_042881395.1 of Amycolatopsis sp. NPDC058278. Taxonomy (NCBI): domain Bacteria; kingdom Bacillati; phylum Actinomycetota; class Actinomycetes; order Pseudonocardiales; family Pseudonocardiaceae; genus Amycolatopsis; species Amycolatopsis sp. NPDC058278. Next base: position 13,728 of record NZ_JBHVXZ010000135.1, read on the forward strand.
GGTCGGAGGCGAACAGGTTCTCGATGACCCCCGCGTGCACGTCGGTGATGTCGCCGATCCGGGTGACCACCCGGGCCAGCAGCACCACCGTGAGGAACGCCGAGTTCTCGCGCACCCGGTCGTCCCGCAGCGGGATCAGCTCGTCGCGCGCGGTGGCCAGGCGCATCACCCCGGAGTGGTGCACCTTGCCCTCGTCGTCGACGTACCCGCGCGGGAGCTCGAACGCGAACTCCGTCCGCAGCTTCGGCCGTTCCGCCCGGGGCTCCCCCGCCGGCGCGGCGGGGGCTTCCTCGACCGGCGCCGACGCCATCACCCTGCGCATCGGCTCACTCGACTTCCATCTGTTCGTAGGTGATGACGAGCTTCTCGGTGAGCACGCTCGTGTCGCCGGCCTTCAGCGAGCCGATCTCCAGGCTCTTCGGCCACGCGTTGGTGAGCTTGTAGCGCTTGAGCGCGGTTCCTTCGTAGTCGTAGACGATGATCGCGCCACCCTTGCGCGCGGTCGCCATCTTGCCGAAGTGCGCGTCCTTGACCCACTTCTCGAAGCTGTTGTCCTCGGTCAGGCCGCGGGTCAGCGTGACCTCGCCGGCCTTGGGCCGGCCGGGCAGCTTCTTGATGACGTACTTGCCGTCCGCGGTGTTCTGCTTGAGCTCGATGACGTCCTGCTCCATCTTGAGGCCGGAGACCTCGGAGATCTGCTTGATCTGGACGCCGTCGATCTCGAGCCCGAAGGAGTGGCCTACCGCCTTGTCAAGATCGGGAAGTGCCATGGGGAAGCCCTTTCAGGAACCTGTGGCGCGCAGCGCCTCGATTGAGGGTGGTGGCGGGGGCATGGATGGATCACTCGTTGACGAGGCTGGTGCCGCCGGACATCTGGGCCAGCCGGAAGATCACGAACTCCGCCGGCTTCACCGGGGCGATGCCGACTTCGCAGATCACCTGGCCGAGGTCGATCCCTTCGGCCGGGTTGGTCTCGCGGTCGCACTTGACGAAGAAGGCCTCGTCCGGGGTGAGCCCGAACAACGCGCCCTTGCGCCACTCCATCACCAGGAACGCGCTGATCGTGCGCCGGATCCGCGCCCACAGCGCGTCGTCGTTCGGCTCGAACACGACCCACTGGGTGCCGCCGAGGATCGACTCCTCGAGGTAGTTGAACAGCCGCCGGACGTTGAGGTAGCGCCACGCCGGGTCGCTCGACAGCGTCCGCGCACCCCAGACCCGGATGCCCTTGCCGGAGAACGACCGCACGCAGTTGACGCCGATCGGGTTGAGCAGTTCCTGCTCCGCCTTGGTCAGGTGCGTCTCGAGCGCGAGCGCGCCGCGGACGACCTCGTTGGCCGGGGCCTTGTGGACGCCGCGCGTGGCGTCGGTGCGGGCCCACACGCCGGCCATGTGGCCGCTGGGCGGGATGAACGTGTTGGTGCCCGAGGCGGGGTCGAGGACCTGCACCCACGGGTAGTACAGGGCGGCGTACTTCGAGTCGTAGCCGGCCGCGTCCATCCGCCAGCTGCGGACTCCCTGGGGGTTGAGCGCGGGCGGCGGGTCGATGATCGCCATCCGGTCGCCCATCAGCTCGCAGTGCGCGATCATCGCCAGCTGGACGGCCTTGACGGTGTCGAGGTCGATCAGGTCGCGCTGGTAGGCGGCCATCAGGTCCGGCGCCGCGACCATGGTGATCTCGTCGATGGCTTCCAGGCCGCCGAACCCGGTCCGGTCGGCGACGTCGCCGACGTAGTCGTTCGCCGCGACCCGGCGCGGGACCGGCGGTGTCTCCGCCTCCTTCGGCGGCGCCGAGAGCACCGCGGTGCCCTTGTCGGGCTTGGCGACCGCGCCGCCGGTGGCGACCTCTTCGATGGTGATGAGGCTGGACTTCTCCCGCACCGCGGTGACGACGTTCTCCTTGGTGCGCTTGGTCGTCACGTTGTGCGTTTCGACGACCTTGCCGTCCTGCTTGACCAGCACGGTGAACCGGTCGTCGGCCGGGTTGTCGCCGGTCGGTTCGGCCACCTCGACGGTGATCTCGCCGCCCTGCTTGCCCTCCGGCAGCTCCTTCGCGACGAAGCGGTAGCCGCCGAGCACGGCTTGGCGGGCCTCGATCTGCTTCGGCGCGGCGCCGTTGTTCTGGGCGCGCGACCCGCCGATGCGGACGATGTAGCAGTTGCTGCCGCCGTTGAGGAAGTAGCCGTAGACCGACTGGGCCAGGTAGCAGCCCTCGAGGAAGTCACCGAAGGTCTGGGTGAACTGGCCCCAGTTGGATACCAGCGTCGGGGTGTTGAAGGGACCGTCCGCCGCGAAGCCGACGAAGGCGGCGACCGCGGTGCCCACGCCCTCGATCGGCCGTGCGCCCGCCTCGATCTCCTCGACGTACACCCCCGGCGTGAGATAGGTGGGCATGCGTGCCTCCCTTGTCGACGCACAAGTCTTGTCCCCGGCGATGCTGCTGCCAGGGCGTTCTCCGCGGAACGACCGTGCGGCTAGGCCCGCGGGAACCGATCTCTGCCCTTAAAGGCAACTGCCCGTTCGGGCAGCCGTGCCCGCCCGTCCGGTCGTTGGCAACCGGCCCGGCAGGGCCGAAAGTTGAACGCATGCCAACGGGCCGGGACAAGGCGCCACGGGAGCCGTCCGCGCAGGCCGCGCGCCCGGTCCGGCCCGCAACGCGCGCGACGCCGCCCGCGTTGCTGCGCCTGCAGGCCTCGGCGGGCAACGCGGCGGTGTCGGGCCTGGTCGCGTTGCAGCGGCAAGGCTGTCCCGCTCCCCCGGTCGCACCACCCGGCGTCACGCCGGCCTCCGACCCGAAGTTCCAGGCGCTGAAGAAGGACGTCGGCGACAAGGCCAAGACGGCGAAGGCGCACCCGCCCGCCGGCGCGGAGGTCAAGCAGGCGCAGGACGCCGCGGTGGCGCCGCCCGACGACAAGGACGCGCAGGCCAAGGCCGCCCAGGCGGACAAGATGGCCGCGGCGAAGCCGGCCGGCTTCGACAAGGCGGCCTTCATCGCGGCGGTGAACACCGCGATCGCCAAGCAGGCGCCGAAGAACCTCGACGAGGCCGACAAGTTCGCCACGTCCGGCAAGGCGGACCAGGTGAAGGCCGAGGTGCTGGGCAAGGTCACCGGCGGCAAGGACGCCTCGGCCAAGGACGTCACCGACCGGACGAAGGAACCGCCGGACCCCGGCCGGGCCGTGGAAAAGCCGGTCACGCCGCTGCCGGAACCACCCGCCCCGGCCGCGCCGGCCCCACCCGACGCCCGCAAGGCGACCCCGGACAAGGCGCCGCCCGAGCAGACCGACCTGCGCGCCGGCCAGTGCGAAACCCAGGGCGCGATGGCCGCGGCGGGCGTCACCGAGCAGCAGCTGGCCGAGTCCAACGAGCCGGAGTTCACCGGCGCACTGGCCGCGAAGCGGGAAGGTGAGCAGCACACCGCTTCGGCGCCGGCCGCGGTCCGGGAGTCCGAGGCCGGGCAGCTGGCCGCGGTGACCGGCGCGGCCCAGGCGTCCGGGCAGGCGGCGATGACGGGCATGACGGGCGCGCGGTCGTCGTCGGCCCAGCGGGGCCAGGCGGCGAAGTCGGCCACGAAGTCGAAGGACGAGCAGGACCGGGCGCGGATCTCCGGCGAGATCAAGGCGGTCTTCGACGAGACCAAGACGAAGGTCGAGGGCGTGCTGGGCGCGCTCGACGACCAGGTGGCGAAGAAGTTCGAGGCGGGCGAGGCGCAGGCCAAGGCCGCCTTCACCGCCGACCACCAGGCGCGGATGAAGCGCTACAAGGACGAGCGCTACGACGGGATCACCGGCGCGGCGCGCTGGGCGTACGACCTCTTCGCCGACCTGCCGGCCGAAGCGAACAACCTCTTCCTGGAGGCCAAGAAGGTCTACGAGTCGAAGATGCAGGGCGTCATCGGCGACATCGCGGACTTCGTCGGCCAGAAGCTCGGCGAGGCGAAGCAGCTGATCGCCGACGGCCGCGCCCGCGTGCAGCAGAAGGTGGCGTCCCAGTCACCGGCATTGCGCAAGATCGCGGGCGAGGCCGCGAAGGAGTTCGGCGGCCAGTTCGACGACCTCGAGAAGTCCGTCGACGAGAAACAGGATGCGCTGGTCGAGGACCTGGCCCAGAAGTACGGCGAGGCCCGCACCGCCGTCGACGAGGAGATCAAAGCGCTGCAGGCGGAGAACAAGGGCCTCTGGAGCAAGGCGAAGGAAGCTGTCGGCGGCGCGATCGAGACGATCCTCAAGCTGAAGGACATGCTGCTCGGCGTGCTTTCGCGGGCCGCGAACGCGGTCGGGTTGATCATCGCGAAGCCGGTCGAGTTCCTCGGCAACCTGGTCAACGCGGTCAAGACCGGCGTCATGAACTTCGGCGCCAACATCGTCCAGCACCTCAAGGACGGCCTGAAGGGCTGGCTGCTGGGCAACCTGGCGAGCGCGGGCATCGAGATCCCGGAGGCGCTGGACGCCAAGGGCATCCTGAAGATGGTCCTCTCGCTGCTGGGCCTGACCTGGGCCAGTGTCCGCGCGCGGATCCTGCGGTTCATCCCGGAACCGGTGCTGGCGAAGCTGGAGCAAACCCTCGACGTGGTGAAGATCCTGCTCACCGAAGGTGTGCCGGGGCTGTGGCGCTGGATCGTCGCGAAGCTCGGCGACCTGAAGGAGATGGTGCTCGGCCAGGTCAAGGAATTCGTGATCGAGAAGATCGTCAAGGCGGGCATCACCTGGATCATCTCGATGCTCAACCCCGCGGCGGCGTTCATCAAGGCCTGCAAGGCGATCTACGACATCGTGATGTTCTTCGTGGACAAGGCCGCGCAGATCAAGGAGTTCGTGGATTCGGTCCTGGACTCCGTGGAATCGATCGCCCGCGGTGGCGCGGGCGCGGTGGCCGGGCTGATCGAGCGGACGCTGGCGAAGGCGTTGCCGATGGTGCTGGGCTTCCTGGCGAGCCTGCTGGGGCTGGGCGGGATCTCCGAAAAGATCAAGTCGGTGCTGGAGAAGGTCCAGGCGCCGGTCGGCAAGGTGATCGACTCGGTCGTGGGGACGATCGTCAAGGCGGGCAAGAAGGTCTGGTCGAAGCTCAAGGGCAAGAAGGGCAGCGGCGTACCGGACCCGCGCAGCGCCGGCCAGAAGCAACAGGCGCTCGCGCAGGCCAAGCAGGCGGCCGACGCCGAAATGCGCAAGCCGAACGCCACCCGGCACACGGTCGAAGCGGCACTGCCGAAGATCAAGGACACCTACCAGCTCACGACCATCGCGCTGGTGCCCACGAGCAACGGCAAGTTCAAGACCCACCTCGAAGTCAACCCGACCGACGACACCGGCGAACTCCCGCTGGGGCCGATGGCGCCGGTCGACGAAGCGAAGGTCTACCTGGGCAAGCGGTTCGTCGTGAAGGCGACCAACCGGGTCGCCAAGGTGACCGACGTCCGCCCCGACGGCTGGGTGACGCTCCAGTACGAACTGGAGCGGACGGCCGGCGGCCGGAGCAAGAGCTCCGAAGGGCGGCCGGCCTTCCCGGTGCTCAAGTTCCTCGCCAACACCCCGAACGGCGGCCCCGAACTCGCCCCGGCCGAAGGCGGCGCGAACCAGACGCAGTACACGATCGACGGCAAGACGCTGCGGCCCGAGTACCACGACGTCCGCGCGGTCTTCTACGGCGGTTCCCACAAGTACAGCGGCCACGACGCGGCCAAGATCGCCGCGGTGATGCGTCCCGACGGGCTGACGTTCACCTGCCCGGGCGTCCCGTTCCTCGGCATCGCCCCGCACGTCGCCGCCCGCGTCAAGCCGAACAACGACGACAACTACGCGCTGGACCACAAGAAGTCCGTGGCCGGGCACTGGAACACCCAGGGCCGGGCCAAGGGCCAGACCGACCGCTCGCAGTTCTACGCGGACCCGGGCAATCTCGAGGTGCTGTGCGCGTCGTGCAACAGCAAGAAGGGCTCCAAGGACGCCGACACGGGCGCGGCCGACCGGTACCGCAAGGACGTGGAGATCCCGGGCTTCACCGGCCCCGACGGCAAGTCGTGAGGGCAGCTGTCACCGGCGAGGAGAGGCCGTGGCCCCTCAGGTCGAAGGCCACCACGTCGTGGTCGCGGCGCAGCAGCCTGACCCTCGTGCGGCGCTAGACCTCTTCTTCGGCCTCTTCCTCACGCTGCACGAACGTCTGCGCCATCTTCTCCTCTTCGCCTTCTTCGGCCTCGGGAGCTTCCTCCCGCTGAACGGCCGCCGAATCGTCCGAAGAAGAAGCGTGCCCACCGTCCTCGCACCGCTGGACCGCGGGCCCGGCCGGGGCGGGCGACGACATCAGCCGGTCCGCATTCGCCACGGCCTCTCGCTCGAAGCGGTCCGAAGGATCCGAAACCTTCACCCCGCCTCCGGCGTCCGTCCCGTCCACCGGCCCGCTCCGCTGCTGCACCACGTGCGTCAGCTCGTGCGCCAGCATGTGCTTGCCGGAATCCGAAGCCGGGTCGAACTTGTCCCGCTGGAAAACGATGTTGGACCCCACCGTGTACGCCTGCGCGTTCACCGACTTCGCCGAGTCGTGCGCCGCCGCGTCCGTGTGGACCCGGACGTCGCCGAAGTCGTGGCCGAAGCGGGTCTCCATGTCCGCGCGGGTCGCGGTGTCCAACGGCGAGCCGCCGCCGGAACCGACGACGTCGTGGACCGGCGAGCGCTCCTCCTCCACCAGCGAAGACGTCCCCGCGTTGCCCACCGCGCGCTGCAAGCCCAGCATGCCCGCCGGGCCCAGGACGTCGGTGCGGCCGGCCGCGGCCGCCCGGCCCAGGAGGTCGTGGTCGTCCCGCTCGATGCGGTCGCCCTTCGGCCGCAGGACCGGGTCGAGGTCGTTGTCGTGACTTTGCCCGCGCATGTCCGCTCCCTCCGCCGCCCGTAAAGCTTGCCCCGCCGCCGCGCCGCGCGCCAGACTGCGCCGCCCGTCCGGAAGGGCAGCGAACCCTGCCCCTACGGGCAGCTCAGCCGTCCGTCACCATCGCCAGGTAGGGCCCGAACTCGCGGTCGAGGCAGAGCCGGCCCAGCTTGCGGTACTCCCGCGCCACCGCGCCGACCAGGTCGCTCATCGCCACCGGGCGGCCCGCCTCGGCGGCCAGGTACGCGCCGGTGACCGCGGCCGAGCGGATGTGCCCGCCCGCCAGTTCGAACGCTTCGGCGAGGAACCCCAGGTCCAGGTCCGTCCCGCGCGGCATCCGCACGCCCAGGCAGCGGTCCCACAGCCGGTGCCGGAGTTCGACGTCCGGCAGCGGGAAGTCGACGATGACGTCGAGCCGCCGGGTGAAGGCCTCGTCGAGGTTCGCCCGCAGGTTCGTGGCCAGCACCGCGATCCCGTCGAACGTCTCCATCCGCTGCAGCAGGTACGCGCTTTCGATGTTGGCGTACCGGTCGTGCGCGTCGCGGACCTCGGACCGCTTGCCGAAGATCGCGTCCGCCTCGTCGAAGAGCAGGACGCCGTTGACCCCGGACGCCTCGGTGAAGATCCGCTCCAGGTTCTTCTCCGTCTCGCCGACGTACTTGTCGACCACGGTCGCCAGGTTCACGGTGTAGAGGTCCAGCCCGAGCGACGAGGCGATCACCTCGGCGGACATCGTCTTGCCGGTCCCCGAATCCCCCGCGAAGAGCCCGGTGACACCCCGGCCGCGGCCGCCGCCCGGGCGCATCCGCCAGTCGTCGAGCACCTGGTCGCGGTAGCGCGCCCGGGCCGCGAGTTCGTCCAGCAGGGACAGCACACCCGCCGGCAGCACCAGGTCCGCCCAGCCGACGACCGGTTCGATTCGCCGCGCGAGCCGTTGCAGGCCGGCGGCGTTCTGGCTGCGCGCGCCCGCCCGGACGTGGGCCGTGCGGACCAGGCCGTCGTCGTCGGCCAGTGCGGTCACCGACGCGGCCTTCGCCGCGCGGGCGATCTGCCCGGGACCCAGCACGAAGTGGGCGGTCGCCTCCCCGGGGTCGACGTCCGGGGCGAGCCGGCCGTCGAGGCGGCTGCGCCAGAGTTCCGCGCGGGCCGCGCCGGACAGCGGCATGGCGTCGAGCTGCAGCGGCGGCGTCGCGCTCCAGCGCGGGTCCCAGGCGCCGGTGCCGTGCGCCACCAGCGGGATCGCCGGGTGCGCCAGCTCCTCCAGCCGCGGGTCCTCGACCGGGCCCAGCACGATCCCGGCGCCGCGCAGCAGCGCCTCGCGCCGCAGCGACGCGGTCAGCTCGGCGTGGCCGGGTTCGGCCTGCCAGCGCGCCGCGTCCACCACCAGCGCCGGGTACCCGGCCGCGGCCAGCGCGCCGACGCCGAGCTCCTCGGCCCCGCCACCGGGCTGTTCCTTCAGGTAGACGAGCCCGACCCGGCCGCGGATCGCGCGGGCGAGCCGCTCCCGGCCCGGCACCACGACGAGCTCGGTGCCCAGGTGCGCGCAGCCGGCGAGCTCGGGCGCGAGCCGGTCGTCGCCGAGCAGGTGGTTGACCACCCGGTCGGGGACCCGCAGCGTGCGCGAGAGGAACGGCCGTTCGTCTTCGCCCACGGTGAGCAGGCCGCAGGTGACCAGCGGGGAGTCGGCGTCGAGCCGGGCACGGCCGGCGGCCGACGCCTCGGGGAGGCCGCACAGGCGCAGCGCCAGCCCGGCACTGGCGCGGCGGCGGGTCACGTCGTCGTTGAGGTAGCCGTAGAACTGCTCGAACCGGCTGTCCAGGTCGGGGGCCAGCGCGACCAGCAGCAGTTCGACGTCGACGCCGGTGAGTCCCGCGCGTTCGGCGAGCGGGCGCAGCCTGCCGTCCGGGACGGAGTCGGTGAACGGCGTGAACGGCTCGCGGAGCCCTTCCAGCAGCGCGTCGATCGTCTCGTTGGACAGGTACAGGCCGCGGAAGGGGTCGTCGGGGTTCGGGTCGGCCGCGCGACGGCTGCCGACGGCGTCGCGGATGCGCTGTTCGAGCCGGGCCAGCCGCTCGAACAGGTACTCCAGGCTCACCGGGGCTTCCGGTGGGTGCGCGCCATCGCGACCCGGCGCTGCCCTTCGACCGCCCCGGTCGCGGACACGTGGTGCCCGAGGAGCTCGCCGTCGCCGGTGTCGAGCTTGAGGCCTTCCTTGGCGGGCGGCCCGGCCGGGTAGACGCGTCCACTGTGGATCGGCGCGGAGACGACGACGTCCAGCGACGGCTTGAGTTCGCCGCCCAGCGCGGTCCACACGTCGGCGAACGCGCGGTCCTCCGGTGGCGGCAGCGCGACGGTCATCGGCACCGGCAGTCCCATTTCGGCCAGCGAGCCGGTGAGCACCCCGGGCGGCACCGATTCGTGGCGCAGCAGGCCGAGCAGCAGGTCCGACAGCACCCGGTGCTCGTCCTCCGGCCGCTGGGTCCAGGCGGTGACCAGGTAGGACAGCTTGACGTGCTTGGGCGGCAGGTGCCGCGCCGCGACCTCGCCGCGCTGGTCGTACTCGTTGAGCAGCCCCCGCGACCGGCGTCGCATGTCTTCGCGCACGTCGTAGAGGTAGATGTTCACCGTCGGAGCGTTCCGCCGCGCGGCCCAGTCCTTGGTGGGTGCGTCGAAGGCGACGTCGACCTCGCTGCCGCGCAGCGCCTCGTCCTTCACCAGCCGGCGCAGCGCCTCGTCGACCTCGTGGATCACCGGCGGACCTCCTCGCACTGGCGGTGCCTCCACGATGATCGCGACCGGGCGCCCCGGCCAGCCGCACAGCGGCAAACCTTCGGGTACACCGGGCTGCCCGTACGGGCAGCGGGCCCGCCGGGACGCGGGCAGACCGGACGGCCTGCCCGCATCCGCTGTGCGGTGCCTCAGCGGAACCGGGCGACGAGCGGATCCGGCTGGCCGGACCCGGCGCCGGTCATCGCGCCGGACGTCCACAGCGTTCCGCTCCCCCGTTCCGTCGTGACGCCGAACAGCGTGGCCCCCTCGCGGGCCGGGACCGGGGCCCGCCGCCACGTGCCGTCGGGGCCGCGGCGCAGGGCATACGCCTGGTCGTTGCGCGCCTCGTCGTAGCGGTAGCCCACGGCCCACACCTCGCGGCCCACCGTCGTCACCCCGTTCAGCTGTCCCTGCTCATCCGGCGTCGGCTCGAGGACCGCGCCACGGCCGTCGATGCGGAAGGCCAAGGGCTTGCGGTCGGTGGTGCCGCCGGTCGTCGACTGGCCCACCGCCCAGACCTGCCCGCGGGACACCGTCACGGCGTCGAGCAGCGCCGTTCCCCGGTCGGCCGTGTCCGGCAGGGCGATCCGGCACCACGCGACGCCGTCCCAGTGCAGCAGCAGCGGCTCGGTCCGCCCCGATTCCCGGTCGGCGACGGCCAGCCCGGCGGCCCACACGTCGGCCGGACCGGCCGCCGCCACCGCCTGCAGCGCAGCGCCGTCCAGACCGGGCGGCAACGGCACCCTGGTCCACCGGACGCCGTCCCAGTGCTGCGCGACCGGCCCGCTGCTCTCGGCCTTCACGAAGGTGCCGACCGCCCACACGTCGGTGGCGCTGACGGCCGCCACGTCCGAAAGGTCGTGGCCGGCGTCGGGCAGGTCGTCGGCGGGCACGCGGGTCCAGGTCACGCCGTTCCAGTGCTCGATGAGCGACCGGACCTGGACGTGCGGCTCCCACACGTGGCCCACCGCCCAGATCCGGCCGGGCGAGGCGGCGGCGATCGCGGTGAACTGGGCCTTCACGTCCTTGCCCAGCGGCGCGGTCGGGACCGCCGACCACGTCACGCCGTCGCCGTGCTGCACCTGCGGTTCGAACGTGGCGAACGGCCTGCCGTCGATGATCTCGTGGTTGATGGCGAAGCCCGCGGCCCACACGTCGTGGGCCGAGAGCGCCGTCACGTCCACGAGGTTCGCCGAGCCGGGCTGGAGCGGCACGACGTCCCAGCCCGGGCTCGCGGCGGCCGGGCTCGCCGACACCAGCACCGCGGCCAGCGCCACGGCCACGCCGCGGTTCACGACTCCGCGATACCCGAGTGCACGGTTGATCACTGCTTCTCCCCCGGTTCGCGGACGATCTTCTGACCGGTGGCGGCCGCGCACCGGACGGCGGCGCGGCGCCGTGCTGCGGGCCGGCACCTGCTGCCGGATCCCCGGCCAGTCGGCCCCGCCGGATGCGGGTCCGGCGTGGTGGAAGTGCCGCGGCGCGGCGTCGGTCGGCGGTTCCGGGATGTCCGGGTGGGCTGTCGGAGTGGTTTGCACACCTCTTGTTGTCGTGGTGCCCGGATTCGGTTCCCGGTCCGATCTCGTAACCGGGCCCGGTGCCGGGACGACTACCGCTTCAAGAGAACGAGGGGGCACCCATGCGACGGATTTCCGGCCCACCCGAACCCACCGGATGGCGGCGGCGATGGCGAACCGGCTCCGGTCTCTGCGGCTCGCGCGCCCTCCGGCGGAGGCGAAGCCCGAAAGCCTGTCGAGGGCGATGCGCGTTCACGCTGGTCAGCGTGGGGTCTCTTCGGGGCCATGCCCTGTTCCGCCTCGGTCGGCGTCGGCCGGGCCATCCAGATCGAGGCCACGCCGGCCGGGCCGCGACCGCTGCACCGGGCTGAAGCTGATCCTGCAGTCCGGCGGCCGCCACTTCCCGCTGCCCGTGCAGTGGCGCACGGCCGACGGGACCGCACCGGTGCTGCCGCGCACCGACGCCCTGCGGCCGGCGTTCACCCCGGCCGCGGACCCCGGACGCACCCAGCTGAGCGAGCCGGGTCCGCGCGCTGCGGACC
>NZ_JBHVXZ010000136.1:0-24867 GCF_042881395.1 Amycolatopsis sp. NPDC058278
TGTTGTTTCTTGCGTCCTATCTCTTGCTGGGCACGTGGTCTTGGACCAGACCCCCGGCCCCCCCCCCCCCCCCCCCCGGGCGGCCGGGCGGTGGGGCGACCCCCCGGGGCCCCCCCGCCCCCCCCCCCACGACCGTGTGCGGTCAGAGGCGGCAGGACCGGATGTCCGACGCCAGGATCGCCTTGGCGCCCACCTCGGCGAGCTCGTCCATGACGAGGTTGACCTTCTTGCGCGACACCATCGCGCGCACGGCGACCCAGTCGTCGTCGGCCAGCGGCGCCACCGTCGGCGACTCCAGGCCCGGCGTGATCGCGATCGCGCGCTCCACCAGCGTCCGCGGGCAGTCGTAGTCGAGCATCATGTACTGCTGCGCGAACACGACCCCGCGCAGGCGCGCGGCCAGCTGCGACTTCGCCTTGCTCTCCTCGGTGCCCCGGCGCTGCAGCAGCACGGCTTCCGACACGCAGATCGGGTCGCCGAACGCCACCAGGTTGTTCTGCCGCAGCGACCGGCCCGACTCGACGACGTCCGCGATCGCGTCCGCCACGCCGAGCTGGATCGAGATCTCCACCGCGCCGTCGAGGCGGATCACCTCGGCCTCGACGCCGTGGCGGGCGAGGTCGTCGCGGACCAGCCGCGGGTACGACGTCGCCAGCCGCTTGCCGTGCAGGTCCGCCGGCTTCCAGTCCCGGCCGGCCGGGGCCGCGTAGCGGAACGTCGAGCCGCCGAAGCCCAGCGCCTGGACCTCCTCCACCGGGGCGCCCGAGTCGAGCGCGAGGTCACGGCCGGTGATGCCGAGGTCGAGGTCGCCGGAGCCGACGTAGATGGCGATGTCCTTGGGCCGCAGGAAGAAGAACTCGACCTCGTTCACCGGGTCGAGCACCGTCAGGTCGCGCTGCTCATGCCGCTTGCGGTAGCCCGCCTCGCCGAGCATCTCCGTCGCCGCGGCGGCGAGGGCTCCCTTGTTCGGCACGGCAACACGCAGCATTCGCTTCTCTCCTCGTTCCGCGCCCGGTCCAGCACCGGGCGACCCCGTCACAGGTAGCGGTAGACGTCCTCGGTCGACAGCCCGCGCCCGAGCATCAGCACCTGTACCCGGTACAGCAGCTGGGAGATCTCCTCGGCGAGGCGGTCGTCGGACTCGTGCTCGGCGGCGATCCACACCTCGCCGGCTTCCTCGAGCACCTTCTTGCCCTGGGCGTGCACCCCGGCGTCGAGGGCGACGACGGTGCCGGACCCGTCGGGACGGGTACGCGCGCGCTCGGCAAGCTCCGCGAACAGCTCATCGAAGGTCTTCACGGTCCGGAATCCTTCCATCCCGGACCCCGCGGCGCCGCCCCGCCCCGCCGTGGGTGCTGCCGATCTCACACTGCCGTGGACACCGATTCCCACGGGCTGGGAGCAACCCCCGCGACGGAACTCAGAAGAGCGCGCCCTGCTCGAAGTCCAGCAGGTACCGCTTGCGCTCGAGGCCGCCGCCGTAGCCGGTGAGCGAGCCGGTGGAGCCGACCACCCGGTGGCACGGGACGATGATGCCGATCGGGTTCTTGCCGTTGGCCAGCCCGACCGCCCGCGATGCCGCGGGGTTGCCCAGCCGGTCGGCGAGCTGCCCGTAGGAGATCGTCGTGCCGTACGGGATCTTGCGCAGCTGGGCCCAGACCGCCTGCTGGAACGGCGTGCCCACGAAAGTGAGCGGCACTTCGAACTCGTGGCGCTGCCCGGCGAAGTACTCCTTCAGCTCGGTTTCGGCGCGGTCGAAGACCTCCGCGCTCGGGTCGTGCGAGCCGAAGGTCAGCTCGTCCGGGCGGTGGCGCTGGTCGACCATGTAGAGGCCGCAGAGCGCGGCGCCCTCGGCGACCAGCGTCAACGGGCCGCACGGGCTGTCGACGACGGCGTGGGTGCGCATTTCTTCTCCTGTCGGTTTCATGCCGCGGGCATCCGGTTGATCGCGTGGTCTCCGGTGGCCCACAGGTGCTGGGTGGCGTAGGCGCGCCAGGGGCGCCACGCCGCGGACCGGGCGACGACGGCCGCCGGGCCGCCGAGGCCGAGGGCTTCCGCCGCGTACTTGATGCCGAGATCGGTGGGGAGGAAGGCGTCCGGGTCGCCGAGAGCGCGCATCGCGATGGTTTCGACCGTCCACGGCCCGAAGCCGGGCAACGCGCCCAGCGCGGCCCGGGCCGCCTCCCAGTCGCTGCCCGCGCTGAGGTCCAGGCCGTCGGTCAACGCCGAGACCAGCCCGAGCAGCGTGCGACGGCGGCTGCGCGGCATGGCCAGGGTCTCGGGGTCCAGCGAAGCGAGTGCCTCGGGCGAGGGGAACAGGTGGGTGAGGCCGCCTCCGGGGTCGTCGACCGGCTCGCCGTGCGCGACGACGAGCCGGGCCGCGTGGGTGCGCGCCGCCGCCGTCGAGACCTGCTGGCCCAGCACGGCCCGCACGGCGAACTCGGCGCCGTCGGTGGTGCGCGGGACCCGGCGGCCGGGCGCGGCCGCGACGAGGGGGGCGAGCAGCGGGTCGGTGGCGAGCTGGTCGTCGACGGCGACCGGGTCGGCGTCGAGGTCGAGCAGCCGGCGGCACCGGCTGGTGGCGGCCGGCAGGTCCCGCAGGTCGGCCAGGGTGAGCCGGCAGGCGATGTGGCCGTTCTCCGGCCGCAGCGCGACGACGCCGTGGCCGTGCGGCAACCGCAGCGTCCGCCGGTAGGCGCCGTCCCGCCACTCCTCCACGCCCGGCACGCCGGTCGCCACCAGGTGCCCGAAGAGGTTGTCCGGGCACAGCGGCTTCCGGTAGGGCAGCCGCAGCACGAGCGCTCCGGCGGCGGCCTGCGGCGTGCTCTTCGCGCGGCTGCGCAGCTCCGTCGGCGAGAGGGCGAACACCTCGCGGACGGTGTCGTTGAACGTCCGGATGCTGCCGAACCCGGCGGCCAGGGCCAGCTCGGTCATCGGCAGCTTGGTCGTCTCGATCAGGGTGCGGGCGGTCTGCGCGCGCTGGGCCCGGGCCAGAGCCAGCGGACCGGCGCCGAGTTCGGCGAACACCTGGCGTTCGACCTGCCGGACGCTGTAGCCGAGGCGGGCGGCGAGGCCGCGGACGCCTTCGGTGTCGACGACGCCGTCCGCGATCAGCCGCATCGCGCGCGCCACCAGGTCGGCGCGCTCGTTCCACAGCGGCGAGCCGGGACTGGCGTCGGGACGGCAGCGCTTGCACGCCCGGAACCCGGCCTGCTGGGCGGCCGCGGCGCTCGGGTGGAAGCTCATGTTCTGCCGCTTGGGCGGCACGACCGGGCAGCTGGGCCGGCAGTAGATCCGGGTCGTCAGCACCGCGCAGTAGAACCACCCGTCGAACCGGGCGTCCTTCGCCTGCACGGCCCGCACGCACCGCTCGAAGTCCTCATGCACCGCTTCAGCATCGCGGACCCGAGCCACCCCGGGCTAGCGGAAAAGCGACGTGGTCGTGGTCAGCCGAGCAGGGCCGCCAGCGCCGGCACGTCGATGCCGACGAGCGAGTCGCGGAACACCCGCCGCTCCCCCGCCTCGACCTCGACGTCGTTCGGGATGACCAGCACCGTGCACCCCGCCGCGACCGCCGACGCCGTGCCCGGCGGGGAGTCCTCGACCGCGACGCAGCGCGCCGGGTCGGCACCGAGCAGCTCGGCCGCCTTGAGGTACGGGCGCGGGTGCGGCTTGTTCAGACCTTCGACCTCGTCGCCGCACACGGTGACGTCGAAGAAGTCCCGGCCGATCGTGTTCAGCGCGAGCTCGGTCAGGTCGCGCTCGGTGGAGGTGACCAGCGCCGACCGCAAACCGGCTTCGCGCACCGCCGTCAACGCTTCACGCGCGCCCGGGCGCCACGGCAGCTCGTCGTCGAACAACCCCGCCGTGCGACGGCGGATTTCCTCGCCGGTCGCCGCGATCGCCTCGGGCGTCACCGGAAGGCCGACCACTTCGAGGAGGTACGCCGACGTATCGTCCATGTTGGACCCGACGAGGGTCATCCGCTGTTGCTCGGAAAGCTTGCCGCCGAGTGATTCCGCCGTCTCGTACAGCGCGACGTCCCACAGCTTTTCGGAATCGACGAGCGTGCCGTCCATGTCCCACAGCACGGCCACGAGTCCGTCCACAGTGGAGTCTCCTCAGGTGTTGAAGTACTTGGCTTCCGGGTGGTGGCAGACGATCGCGTCGGTCGACTGCTCGGGGTGCAGCTGGTACTCCTCGGACAGCTTCACGCCGATCCGGCCCGGTTCGAGGAGGGCGACGATCTTCGCCCGGTCTTCGAGGTCGGGACAGGCGCCGTAGCCCAGGGAGAACCTCGCCCCACGGTAGCCGAGCTTGAAGAAGTCCTCGACGTCGTCGGGGTCCTCTGAGGCGACCGCCACACCGCCGGGCAGGGTGAGCTCGGCCCGGATGCGGCAGTGCCAGTACTCGGCCAGCGCCTCGGTGAGCTGGACGCCGAGGCCGTGGACTTCGAGGTAGTCGCGGTAGGCGTCGGCGGCGAACAGCTCGTTCGCGTAGTCGGCGATCGGCTGGCCCATGGTGACGACGGTGAAGGGCACGACGTCGACTTCGCCCGTCTCCCGGGGACGGTAGAAGTCGGCCAGGCAGAGCCGCCGGTCGCGGCGCTGGCGCGGAAAGGTGAAGCGCAGCCGCTCCGGTGCGTCCGGCTCGGGTTCGGTGAGCACGACGAGGTCGTCGCCCTCGGCGACGCACGGGAAGTAGCCGTAGACGACGGCCGCGTGGGCCAGGACGCCGTCGGCGGTCAACCGGTCGAGCCAGTACCGCAGCCGCGGCCGGCCTTCGGACTCGACGAGTTCGTCGTAGGTCGGCCCGGCGCCGCCGCGGGCGCCCTTGAGCCCCCACTGCCCCATGAAGGTCGCCCGCTCGTCGAGCATGGCGGCGTAGTCGGCGAGCGCGACACCCTTGACCACCCGCGAGCCCCAGAAGGGCGGCGCCGGCAGCGGGACGTCGGTGGCGACGTCCGAGCGCGCGGGCGGCGGACTTTCGAGGGCTTCCTCGTCGGCCTTGCGGGCTTTGCGCGCCTCGGCGATCCGCAGCGAGCGTTCGCGGCGTTCCCTGCGCTCTCGGCGCTTCTTCTCCGCGTCGGCGTCCACCAGCGGCGACTCCCCGCGCTTGGCGGCCATGATCGCGTCCATCAGCCGCAAGCCTTCGAACGCGTCCCGGGCGTAGCGGACGTCGCCGAGGTACAGCTCGCTCAGGTCGTTCTCCACGTAGGACCGGGTCAGCGCCGCGCCGCCGAGCAGCACCGGCCAGCGCGCCCAGACACCCCGGGAGTTCATCTCCTGGAGGTTCTCCTTCATGATCACCGTCGACTTGACCAGCAGCCCGGACATCCCGATGGCATCGGCGCCGTTTTCCTCGGCCGCGTCGAGGATCGTCGTGATCGGCTGCTTGATGCCGAGGTTGACCACCTCGTAGCCGTTGTTGGACAGGATGATGTCGACGAGGTTCTTGCCGATGTCGTGCACGTCGCCGCGCACGGTGGCCAGCACGATCCGGCCCTTGCCGGAGTCGTCGCCGGTCTCCATGTGGGGTTCGAGGTGGGCGACGGCGGCCTTCATCACCTCGGCCGACTGCAGCACGAAGGGCAGCTGCATCTGCCCGGACCCGAACAGCTCGCCGACGGTCTTCATGCCGGACAGCAGCGTGTCGTTGATGATCTGCAGGGCGGGCCGCTGTTCCAGGGCCGCGTCGAGGTCGTCGGCGAGTCCGTTGCGTTCGCCGTCGACGATCCGGCGTTCGAGGCGTTCGAACAGCGGCAGGGCGGCCAGCTCTTCGGCGCGCGAAGCCTTGGACGACGCCGCGCTGACGCCCTCGAACAGGGCCATCAGCTCCTGCAGCGGGTCGTAACCTTCGCGGCGGCGGTCGTAGACGAGGTCCAGGGCGATCGCGCGCTGGTCGTCCGGGATCCGGGCCATCGGGAGGATCTTCGACGCGTGCACGATCGCGGTGTCCAGGCCGGCTTGGACGCATTCGTGCAGGAACACCGAGTTGAGCACCTGGCGCGCCGCCGGGTTCAGGCCGAAGGAGATGTTGGACAGGCCGAGCGTGGTCTGGACCTCGGGGTGGCGGCGTTTGATCTCGCGGATGGCTTCGATCGTTTCGATGCCGTCGCGGCGCGACTCCTCCTGGCCGGTGGCGATGGTGAAGGTCAGCGCGTCGATGATGACGTCGGAAGTCCGCAGCCCCCACTTGCCGGTGATGTCGTCGATCAGCCGGGTGGCGATGTCGGCCTTCTTGGTCGCGGTGCGCGCCTGACCCTCCTCGTCGATGGTCAGGGCGACGACGGCGGCGCCGTACTCGCCGACCAGGTCCATGACCTGGGTGAACCGGGACTCCGGGCCGTCGCCGTCCTCGTAGTTGACGGAGTTGACCGCGCAGCGGCCGCCGAGCCGCTGCAGTCCCGCCTTCAGCACCGCGACCTCGGTGGAGTCGAGCATGATCGGCAGGGTGGAGGCGGTGGCCAGGCGCCCGGCCAGCTCGGCCATGTCCGCGGTGCCGTCGCGGCCGACGTAGTCGACGCACAGGTCCAGCAGGTGGGCGCCGTCGCGGGTCTGTTCGCGGGCGATCTCGACGCAGTCGTCCCAGCGGCCCTCCAGCATCGCGGTCCGGAACGCCTTCGAGCCGTTGGCGTTGGTCCGCTCGCCGATCATCAGCACGCTGGCGTCCTGCTTGAACGGCACCGCCTGGTAGAGCGACGACACGCCCGGCTCGGGCCGCGGCCGCCGCGGGACCGGTTTTGTCTCGGAGACCGCTGCGGCGAGCTGCCGGATGTGCTCGTCGGTGGTGCCGCAGCAGCCGCCGACCAGGCCGACGCCGAACTCGCGGACGAACCCGGTCAACGCCTCGACCAGGGCCTCCGGGCCGAGCGGGTAGACCGCGCCGTCCGGGCCGAGCTCCGGCAGGCCGGCGTTGGGCATCACCGACAGCGGCACCCGGGCGTGCTTGGCCAGCTGCCGCAGGTGCTCGCTCATCTCGGCCGGCCCGGTGGCGCAGTTGAGCCCGATGACGTCGATGCCGAGCGGCTCCAGGGCGGCCAGCGCCGCGCCGACCTCGGTGCCGAGCAGCATGGTGCCGGTGGTTTCGACGGTGATCGAAGCGAGGATCGGCACGTGCCGGCCCTCGGCGGCCATCGCCCGCTTCGCGCCGATGATCGACGCTTTCGTCTGGAGGATGTCCTGGGTGGTCTCCACTATCACCGCGTCGGCGCCGCCGGCCAGCAGGCCCCGGACCTCTTCGCGGTAGGCGTCCCGCAGCGTGGTGAACGGCGCGTGGCCGAGCGTCGGGAGCTTCGTGCCCGGCCCGACCGAGCCGAGCACGAACCGCGGGCGGTCCGGCGTCGCGAACTCGTCGGCGGTCTCGCGGGCCAGCCGGGCGCCGGCCTCGGCGAGCTCGAAGATCCGCCCGGTGATGTCGTACTCGGCGAAGTTGGCGAAATTGGCCCCGAAAGTGTTCGTCTCGACGGCGTCCGCGCCCGCCTCCAGATAGCCCCGGTGCACCGAGCGGACCACGTCCGGCCGGGTGACGTTGAGGATCTCGTTGCAGCCTTCGAGGCCGTCGAAATCGGCCAGGCTGAGGTCGTGGGCCTGCAGGGCGGTGCCCATCGCGCCGTCGGCCACCAGAACGCGCGAGCGAAGGGCTTCGAGGAAGGGCGACGACAGGCGGTCGGACATGCTGAACAGGGTAAGGCCGGTGGTCGTAGGCTGGTCCGGTGAGTGAGCCCGTCGACGAGACCCCGCGGCCGCCCGGCGACCGCACCGAACCCACCCGGCCTTTGATGGTGGTCGCCTTCGAAGGCTGGAACGACGCAGGTGACGCGGCCAGCCGGGCGGTCGAGCACCTGCAGCTGAACTGGGACGCCACGCCGCTGGCCGAGCTGGAGCCCGACGACTACTACGACTTCCAGGTCAGCCGCCCGACCGTCCGGATGGTGGACGGCGTCACTCGACGGGTGGACTGGCCGACCACGACGCTGTCCGTGTGCCGCCCGGACGGGTTCGACCGGGACGTCGTCCTCGTGCAGGGCCCCGAGCCGAACATGCGCTGGCGCGCCTTCTGCGCCGAGCTGCTCGACCACATCAAGCAGCTGGACGTCGCGACGGTGGTGACGTTGGGGGCGCTGCTCGCCGACACCGCGCACACCCGCCCGGTCCCGGTGACCGGGACGGCGTACGACAAGGACACCGCGTCCCTGTACGGCCTCGACCTGAACAACTACCAGGGCCCGACCGGCATCGTCGGCATCCTGCAGGACTACTGCGTGCAGGCGGGCATCCCGGCCGTCTCGATCTGGGCCGCGGTGCCGCACTACGTGTCGCACCCGCCGTCCCCGAAGGCGACGCTGGCGCTGCTGCACAAGCTGGAGGACATCCTCGACGTCGAGATCCCGCTGGGCGCGCTGCCCGAGCAGTCCGAGGAGTGGCAGCGCACGGTCAGCGAGATGGCCGACGAAGACGAGGAGATCAGCGAGTACGTCCGCGGCCTCGAAGAGCGCGGTGACGCGCAGACCGAGGTCGCGGAGCAGGACGTCAGCGGCGACAAGATCGCCGCCGAGTTCGAGCGCTACCTGCGCCGCCGCGGCCGCGGCGGCGGGCAGGAGGGCTTCGGCCTGCGCTGAGTCACTTGAGCCAGCTGGTGGCGAACGCCCGCGCGGGGTTCGCCACCAGCATGGCGGTGACGACGTCGCCGCCGAGCTGCTTGGTCAGCCGCGGCGCGAGCGTGGTGAGCAGGTAACGCATCCCCGGGCCTTCGGCGACGTAGCGGGCCGCGGCCGTCGTCGTGTCGCCGCCGAGCAGGATCTGCCCGCCGTGACCGGCCTCGACGAGCGCTTGGAGACCGTCGAAGAGCCGCGGGTCGGTGGCGTGGTTGGCACGGGACGGGCCGTCGAAGGCCAGGAACACGCCGGTTTCGGCGATCTCGCGCTGGACCATCGGGTCCGGGTTGCGGTTGAGGTGACCGAGGATCACCCGTTCGGGTGGCACGCTCATTTTCTGGCACAACAGGTCGACGACTTCGAGACCCGCGGTGCCCAGTTCCAGGTGCACGGCGATCGGCGCACCGGTCTCGTCGTGGGCCACCGCGGCGGCGGTCAACGTCAGCCGCGCGTGGGAGTCGACACCGTGGTAGCCGCCGGCGACCTTGATCAGCCCGGCACGCGGCCCGGTCCGCGGGTCGTAGGGGCGGTCCGTCGGCGGAGTGCCCTCGACCAGGTCGTCGACGAAGACCCGGACCAGGTCGTCGATCACCTTGGTCAGCACGGTCGGTGAGTAGTGCGCGGCCCGGTGGAGGCCGGTGGCCGCCACCACGTGCATCCCCAGCTCTTCGGCCATCCAGGCCAGCTTGTGCGTCTGGCGACCGAGGCCGAACGGGGTCCACTGCACGACGGCCGCCCCGCCCGCCCCCTGGAAGCTGAGGAGCTCGTGGATCGCGTGCGTCGGGTCGTCGAGCTCCTGGCCCGGCAGCAGCTTCGAGGCGAAGAAGAGGTGGTCGTGCGAGTTCGTCACGCCCAGTTCGGCCGGATCGATGTCACCCAGCACCGTGCGGACCTTGGGTTCCCCAGTCACGACGGCGAGTGTAACGCCTCAGGCGTTACGATGGCGAGGTGTCCGAAGACTTCCGCCTCGACATGGGCGCACCCTGGCTGAACCTCCTGGCCACCCGCGGCCGCCACTTCGGGGCCCAGCCGGTCGAGCGGATCCAGACGGTGGAGCGGCTGCGCGACTGGCTCGCCCGGGTCGAGCTGGCCCCGCTCACCCCCGTCACGTACGCCGATGTGCGCGCGGCTCACCGGCTCCGCGAAGCCCTCCGGGACCTCGCGCTGGGCGTGGTCGACGGCGTTCCGCCCGGAGCCGGCCAGGTGCGCCCGCTGACGGCCTTCCTCAAGACCGAGCCGGTCCACCTCGCCGCGCTCGACCGGCTCCGGCGGAGCGCCCCCGCGACCGCCGCCGACGCGCTCGGCAGGCTGGCCTGCCAAGCCGCGGACTGGCTCACCGGGCCCCTGCGGCACGAGCTGCGGGTCTGCCCGGAGGAGGACTGCCGGGGTGTCTTCGCCGACCCGGGCGGGCGGCGGCGCTGGTGTCCTTCCCCGGCCTGCGCCAGCCGGGGCCGGGTCCGGGCGCTCAGGGAGCGGCGGCGCGGGGAATCATGACGGCCAGAGGATCCGGCGCATCGGCACCGCGCCCCGCGCCCGCTTCCGCCACTCGCGCGGATAGCCCAGCGAGACCTCTTCGAACCGGACGCCGTCGGCCTCGGTGCTGCGCGGGATGTGCAGGTGGCCGTAGACGGCGATCTCCGCGCGGTAGCGGACGTGCCAGTCCTCGGTTTTGGTCGTGCCGCACCAGAGCGCGAACTCCGGCCAGTACAGCGGCGCCGTCGGGTGGCGGTGCAGCGGCCAGTGCGACATCAGGATCGTGCCGTGGTCCCCGGGGATCGCGTCGAGGCGCTCGGTGCTGATCTTCAGCCGGTCCGCGCACCACGCCTGGCGGCTGGGGTACGGGTCCGGGTGCAGGAAGTACTCGTCCGTGCAGACCACCCCGGCCTCGCGCGCCTGGCGCAGGGCCTCCTCCAGGGACTTGCCCTCCGCCTCCGGGGTCCGCCAGCTGTAGTCGTAGAGCAGGAAGAGCGGCGCGATGGTCAGCGGCCGCGGACCGTGCCGCCAGACCGGGAACTCGTCCTCCGGGGTCAGCACGCCGATCTCGCGGCACTGTTCGACGAGGTACTCGTACCGGGCCTGGCCCCGCAGCTGGCAGTCGTCGTTCTTCGTCGTCCACAGCTCGTGGTTGCCCGGCACCCAGACGACCTTCGCGAACCGGCTGCGCAGGGTCTTCAGCGTCCCGATGGTGGCTTCGGCCAGCTCGGCGACGTCGCCGGCGACGAGCAGCCAGTCTTCGGGGGTTTCCGGGACGACCGAGTCGAGGATCAGGCCGTTGCCCTCGTGGGTCACGTGGAGGTCGCTGGTGGCGAAGAGGTGCGGCACCCCTCCACCGTAACCACCGCGGCCGGGGAAGCTACGCGAAACCTGCGATCCCTTCGCGCTGGACCGGGCTCAGGCGATCCGGCCTCGCCGTGACGGTGACCGTCCCGGAGCCGGCGTCGTGCAGGGCGAGGGGATCGGCGATGGCCGGACGGCGCCGGAGCGCGTCCACGGCGGCCACCGCCCGGTCCCGGGGCCAGCAGAGCGCGGCGGCCAGCTCGGCCACGGCCAGTGGCCGGCGGGCGTGCACCAGCGCGGCGACCACGGTCAGGGCGTCGTAGCCGGCCTCCTCCGCCAGGGTGCTGCCGTCCATCTGCTCGCTGAGCCGTCCGAAGAACCGGCCCATGCTCGCGAGCCGGGAGCCGGCGGTCGTGTCCGGCCCGAAGATCCCGATGCCCCGCCGCGCGACGGCCGCGATCCGCCCGTGCGCCCCGGTGTCGGCCTGCCAGGCCCGGAGCCAGACGTCGTCGTCGATCGTGTAGCGCTCGCGGCGCCCGCCCGGGTCCGGCCGGCGCCCGACCAGCTCCATCGCTTCCAGGGAGCCGATGGACTTGGACACCGAAGCCGGGCTGACCCGCAGCAGTGCCACCAGGTCGGCGGCGGTCAGCCCGCCGGCGTCGGCGGTCAGCAGGCAGACGAACACGCGGGCGGTCATCCGGGGCAGGCCGGTCGCGGCCAGCAGAGCCGCGAACTCGTCCACGAAGCCCCGCACCACCTCGGCGGGCTCTTCGGGCGGCTCGCCCGGCCGGGGCGGCCGGCGGCGGCGGGCGCGGTGGACGGCGGCCTCCTGCGCGTGGCCGGGCCGGTACTCGCCGGATGTGCTGTTGCGGGCCACCTCCCGGCTGATCGTGGACGTGGGGCGGCCGAGCCGCCGTCCGATCTCGGCGTACCCGAGCCCGCTGTCGAGCCAGCCCGCGATGCGGCGGCGGTCGTCGAGGGTCAGCCTGCCTCCGGGCACCCGGTTCTCCTCCCCGTGCGTTCACCCACACCACAGTGCAACGGCTCGTTGCGTTCGTCCGCAGTTCTGGTGCAATGATCCGTCGTTCCACCAGGGCTGCGGCATCATTTACGTTGAGACTGCTTGAAACGCAACGTAGCTTTTCCGCATGACGAAAGACAAGACGCACGTGCTGGCCATCTCGGCCGTCTCGGACGGGAGCAAGTTCTGGAACGGCTTGAAGAAGGCCCACGGCCGGCTTCCGCCGGGCGCGGTGTGGAAGCTGGCGGTGGCGAGCACGGACGGCACCCGGGCGGTGAACGTCATCGCCCACGACTCCGTCGACCGCGTGCGAGAGTTCTTCGAGACCCACGCCGGTGCCCACGCCTCGACCGAGTACTTCGAAGCGGACGCCGCGAACGCGGTGGGGCTCCCCCGATGACGATCCGGGACCGGGTGTCGGCCCTGCTGGCCGAGTACGGCATCCCGAGCGCCGCGGTCGGCGTGCTCCACGACGGCGTGATCACCGGGTTCGCCGTCGGCATCAGGGACGTCGAAACCGCCGAACCGGCGACGCCGGACACGGTCTACCAGTGCGGCTCCATGACGAAGACGTGGACCGCGCTGGTCTTCCTGCAACTGGTCGACGAGGGCAAGGCCGACCTGGACGAGCCGATCCGGACCTACCTGCCCGAGTTCAGGGTGGCCGATCCGGAAACGACCGCGAAGCTCACCGCGCGGCACCTGCTCAACCACACCAACGGTATCGAAGAAGCCTTCGGCGACCCCGGCGAAGACGACGACATCCACGAGCGCATGGTCGAGAACATCGCCGACGCACCACAGGTCTTCCCGCTGGGCCACACGCACGGCTACAGCGCGGCGCTGGGGTACGCGATCCTCGCCCGGATCACGGAGGTCCTCGACGGCAAGCGCTGGGACGACGTCCTGCGCGACCGGCTCTTCACTCCCCTGGGCCTGACCGGCACGAACAGCCGCCCCGAACAGGTGGACGGGACGCGGGCCGCGACCGGGCACCTGCTCCGGTCCCTCGCCGAAGGCCCCATCGTCACGCCGATGGCCTACCTCCCCCGGGAGTTCGGCCCCGGCGGCGGCATCACGTCGACGGTCCGCGACGTGCTCACGATGGCGCACGTCCTGCTCCACGAGGGTCTCACGCCGGACGGCAGGCGGATCGTCTCCGCCGCGAGCGTCCGGGAGATGCTGCGGTCGCGGGTGCCGGTCCCGGACCCGTACCTGTTCGGGCCGGCGTGGGCACTCGGCCTGATCGTCTGCGACTGGCACGGCGAAACCGTCTACGCCACCGACGGCAGCACGATCGGCCAGAACGCCCGGCTGCGGATCCTGCCGGACTCGAACACCGCCGTCGCCGTGCTGACCAACGGTGGCCCGCGGGAACCCTTCGCGCGCAAGGTGTTCACCGAGATCCTGGGGGACCTCGGCACGGCGGTCCCACCGGAACTGCCGGAGCCGGACCCGGCCCTGAAGCTCGACCTGCCGAGGTACGAAGGGGTGTACGAGCGGCCCGGCGCCCGGTACGAGGTGTCCGCCGAGGGCGGCGCGCTGCGCCTGACGCTGGACCTCGACCCGATGCAGGCGGAGTTCCTGGGCAAGCCCGCCCGCCTGACGTACGAGCTGCTGCCGGTGAGCCCGACGCATTTCCTGATGCCGTCGGCCGATCCGCTCGAAGACACGCAGACGGTGGCGATCTACGACTTCACCGAGGGGGCGGCCCGTTTCCTCCACACCAACTGCCGGGTCCACCCCCGGCGCGGGAGCAGCACCAGCACCCCGGCGAAGACGTAGACGGCGGCTTGGACGTTCAGCAGCAGCGCCGTCCCGGCCGTCGCCACCAGCGCCCCGGCCAGCAGCGCACCGACCGTGGTGAAGGTGGCCATCGCGGCGAACGTCGTGCTCAGCACGCGCCCCGTCCGTTCTGGGGCGACGGCGCTCTGGATCTCCGAGAGCGTCCCGGCGCCGACGACCACACCCGGGGCGCCGGCCATGGCGAACAACCCGGCGTACACGCCCAGCGCCGTCGTCACCGGCGCCAGGTTCCAGATCACCGCGGACAGCAGGCCCAGCCCGAGGGAGCCCCAGCCGAGCAGGGCGGCCGGCGCGACCCGCCGGGCCACGGTGGCGACGGCGAACCCGGCGGCCAGCCCGCCGATCGCCTGCACCCCGCGCAACAGGCCCGCGTCGGCTTCGCTGCCGCCCAGGACGTTCAGCACGTAGACCACGAACAGCACCAGGAACATGCCCTGGGCCACGGAGGTGAGCACGAGCGCGAGCCCGGTGCGCCACAGGCGCCGGTTGTGCGTCAGCTCGCGCAGGCCGTCGAGCCAGGCCCGCACCACCGGTTCCCGCACCGCGGCCGGCGCGGGCGCGGCGGCCCGGCGGAACGGCTTGGCCAGCAGGGCCGCGGCGACCACGAGCACGGCCAGATAACCGGCGATGACGTCGGCGAGCCCGCCGAAGCCCAGCAGCGCCCCGCCGGCCCAGCCGCCGGCCAGCCGGGCGACGCTGCCGTTCACGCTCATCAGGCCGTTCGCCGGGGTCACTTCGGCGACGCCGACCAGCTCCGGCACCAGCGCGTTGCGCGCGGGTTCGAACACCGACGCCAGCGCCGCCTGCGCGGCCATCACCGCGTACACCACGGTGACGCCGGGCTCGGCCAGCAGCGGGAGCGCCACGACGGCGAGCCCGCAGCAGACCCCGAACAGCACCGCGCGGCGGTTCCACCGGTCGGCGACGACGCCGGCCACCGGGCTCAGCAGCACCGCGGGCAGCAGGCCGAGCACGATGCTCAGCGCCGTCGTCGCGGCGGAGCCGGTGCGCTGGAAGACGTAGATCGGCAACGCGACCTGCAGCATCCACTCGGCCGTCTCGCCGAAGAACGCGGCCACCCACAGCCGGGCGAACGCCGGAACCCCCAGCAGCTGCTTCACTCCTCCGCCTTTCCCGAGTGTTCGATGCGCGGGAACGCCCGCAGGCTGACGTGCACCGGGCGCGCGTTCGCCGGGGCGTCCGGCCGGATCGCGCCGACGTAGGGCCGGACCAGCGCGTCGATCGCGTCGCCCAGCCGGGTCAGCTCTTCCGGCGTGACGCGCAGCGCGTACGTCGAGAGCCCCGACGCCGCGACCCAGGCCGGGTCGAGGTCGTCGAGGGAGTCCAGGTAGCGCTGGGTCAGCTCCTGCTCGTGCCCGAGGCTCGCGCCCACGACGCCCAGCTGGGCGGCCCGGCGGGCCGGGTCGTCGGCGAACCGGCCGATGTCCAGCCCGACCTGCCGGGCGCGCCACGGCCGTTCCCGGCCGTCCTCGGCGTCGGCCCGCTCCACCAAGCCGTACTGCGCGAGCTGCCGCAGGTGCCAGCTGCAGTTGGACGCCGTCGAGCCGACCGCCTCGGCGCACTCGCTCGCGGTGCGCGGGCCGACGGCGGTCAGGTGGTTCAGCAGCGCCGACCGCAGCGGGTGCGCCAGCGCCCGCAGCAGCTCGACGTCTTCGATCCGCTTGCGCGGCGGCAGCCCGGCCATCGGTCGTCCAATCTGAAAGAACCATTTCGAAAGTCTTCTTTCATAGTTCGTCCCGCCCGCGGGATTGTCAACCGGCTCCGCTATCGTTCGCGGGGCAGTGACTGCGCGAAGCAGTGACTGCGTCGTGACCGACCTTGGATGGACGTTGCCCGACCAGCGCGAACTCGCCACCGCCGCCGCCCTCGCCCTCCCCCGGTTCGTGGGCTCGACCGCGCTCTTCCACGCCGCGGTCGCCGAGCGGATGGCCGTCACCCCGACCGAGCTGCACTGCCTGCACCTGCTCCACGGCGGCGTCAGCGACTCCCCGACCGAACTCGCCCGGCTGCTCGGGATGAGCACGGGCGCGTTCACCCGGCTGCTCGACCGGATGGAACGGCACCGGCTCGCCGAACGCGCCCCCGATCCCGCCGACCGGCGCCGGCTCGTCGTGCGGCCGCTCCCCGACCGGATGGCCGAACTCGCCGAGCTGTACGCGCCGATGGCGCGGTTCGTCGGCGAACGCCTCGCCCGCTTCGACCGCCGTCAGCTGACCGCCCTGCTCGAGTTCCTCACCGACGGCACCGCGGCGGCGGAACGGTCGACGGCGGACCTGCCGGATGTGACCCAGGCCATAACCGGTTGACTAACTCTACTGATGTTGCGTTAACCTGGTTCCACTATGAGGAACTGAACCGCGCCCATCCCGCTTGAGGCGGCACCCGGTCGAGCCGACGCTCCCGCGTGCCACGACGCCCGGCCGGGATCTCCGCTTTCTTCCCCCAGGGCCCGGTGATCACCTGTGTCTACCCTCTTTCCGTTGCAGGCCAAGGACGTCGTCTTCGGCTACGGCACCCGCGTCGTCCTCGACGGCGTCTCCCTCACCGCGTCGGCCGGGCAGCGGCTCGGCCTCGTCGGCGAAAACGGCACCGGCAAGTCCACTCTGCTGCGCCTGCTCGCCGGGCTCGACGAACCGCGCTCCGGCGAGGTGCTCCGCGGCCCGGACGTCGGGTTCCTGCTGCAGGAACTGCCGCATCCCCCGGACGCGACCTTCGCCGACGTGCTCGACGGCGCGCTCGCCGAGATCCGGGCCGCCGCGGCCCGCCTCGACGAGCTGACCGCGGCCATGACCGACCGGCCCGATGACGAAGGCGTGCTCGAGGAGTACGGCCGGGTGCTGGAGTGGGCGCAGGCCCACGACCTCTGGGACGCCGACCGCCGCGCCAAGCTCGTCTGCGACGGGCTCGGCCTCGGCGGCGTCGCACCGGACCGGCGGCTCGGCACGCTGTCGGGCGGGCAGCGCTCGCGGCTCGGCCTGGCCGCGCTGCTGATCCGGCAACCGGAGACGCTCCTGCTCGACGAGCCGACCAACCACCTCGACGACGCGGCGATGGCGTTCCTGGAACGGCACCTCGTCGAGCTGACCGGGATCGTGGTGCTGTCCTCGCACGACCGGGTGTTCCTCGACGCCGTCTGCACCGACATCGTCGACCTCGACCCGGCCGCGGCCGACCGGCAGGCCGGCGGCGCGGTCCGCTACGGCGGCAGCTACACCGACTACCTCGGTCACAAGAAGGCCGAGCGGGCTCGCTGGGAGCAGCGCTTCGCCGAGGAGCAGGAGGAACTGAAGGAGCTGCGGGAAACCGTCGCGGTCACGGCGCGCAACGTCGCCTACGGCCGCGGCCCGCGCGACAACGACAAGTTCATCCACGCGTTCAAGGGCGCTCGCGTCCAGAAGACGATCTCGCGGCGGGTGCGCGACGCCGAGCAGCGCCTGGAGAACCTGGAACGCGACCAGGTCCGCAAGCCCCCGGCGCCGTTGCGGTTCAAGGCGGACCTCACCGCCCGCGCGACCGGCGACGGCCCGGCGATCTCGGCGTGCTCACTCGAAGTGCCGGGACGGTTGTCGCTGCCTCGGCTGGACGTCGGCGGTTCGGCCCGGCTGCTCGTCACCGGCGGGAACGGCGCCGGGAAGTCGACGCTGCTTTCGGTGCTGGCCGGCCGGCTCGCGCCCGCGGCCGGGACGGTCCTCTTCGGACACGGGGTGCGGGTCGGGCTGCTGGAGCAGGACGTCGTGTTCGCCGAGCCGGAACGGAACGCGGCCCGGGTGTACCGGGACGCACTCGGCGAGGACGCTCCCCCGCTGAGCCGGCTGGGCCTGCTGGCGTCCCGGGATCTGCGGCAGCCGGTGGGGGCGCTGTCGGTCGGCCAGCGGCGGCGGCTGGCCTTGGCGATCCTGCTCGCCGACCCGCCGGACGTCCTGCTGCTGGACGAGCCGACGAACCACATTTCGCTGACCCTGGCGGAAGAACTGTTCGCGGCGCTGGAAACCGCGCCGGGCGCGGTCGTCATCGCGTCCCACGACCGGTGGCTGCGCCGGGATTGGGCGGGCGACCGCCTGGAACTGGCCGCCGGCCGGCCAGTGGCGGTATAGGCCGTTATACACACGAGGGGCCCGGTGGCGCACCGGGCCCCTCGTCGTGGTCAGAGTGCGATGCCGAGGAGGGCGTCGACGGCGTCGCGGATCAGGGCCGGGGCCGTCGGGTCGGTGCCGTCGCGGCGCAGGGCCTCGGTCGCCCACGCGTCGATCGCCGCCAGGGCCTTCGGCGTGTCGAGGTCGTCGGAGAGGTGGTCGCGCAGCCGCGTGACGGTGTCCTCCGCCGCCGGTCCGGTGGCCAGCGAGACGGCTTCCCGCCAGCGCGCGAGCCGGGTTTCGGCGTCGGCCAGCAGCCGGTCCGTCCAAGGGCGGTCGGCGCGGTAGTGGCCGGCGAACAGCGCCAGCCGGATCGCGCCCGGGTCGACCTTGTCGGCGCGCAGCCGGGAGACGAACACGAGGTTCCCGCGCGACTTCGACATCTTCTCGCCGTCGAGGCCGATCATCCCGGCGTGCACGTAGTGGCGGGCGAACCGGCCGTCCTTGGCGACGGCTTCGGCGTGCGCCGCGCTGTACTCGTGGTGCGGGAAGATCAGGTCCGAGCCGCCGCCCTGGAGGTCGAACCCGAGGCCCAGCCGGTTGACCGCGATCGCGCTGCACTCGATGTGCCAGCCCGGGCGGCCCGCACCCAGCTCGGATTCCCACGACGGCTCGCCTTCGCGGGCCACGCGCCACACCAGCGCGTCCAGCGGGTGGCGCTTGCCGGCCCGGTCGGGGTCGCCGCCGCGCTCGGCGAAGAACTTCGCCATCGTCTCGGCGTCGTAGTTCGATTCGTAGCCGAACTTCCCGGTCGCCGTGTGGTCGAAGTAGACGTCGGGGAATTCCGGGTCGTCCGCGCGGTAGGCGCTGCCGTTGGCCAGCAGCTTGGCGATGACCTCGACGATCTCCGGGATGCTCTCGACCGCGCCGACGAACTGCCGCGGCGGGATGACCCGCAGCGCGGTCATGTCCTCGCGGAACAGCGCCGTCTCGCGCATGCCCAGCACCACCCAGTCGTCCTGGTCGCGCGCGGCGCGTTCCAACAGCGGCTCGTCGATGTCGGTGACGTTCTGCACGTAGTGGACGTCGTGCCCGTTGTCCCGCCAGATGCGGTTCACCAGGTCGAAGGCGAGGTAGGTCGCGGCGTGCCCCAGGTGTGTCGCGTCGTAGGGCGTGATGCCGCAGACGTACATCCGGGCGGTGGCGCCGGGCGCGGTCGGGCGGATCTGCCCGGTGGCCGTGTCGTGGAGCCGCAGCGGGCGGGGGGTGCCGGGGATGCGGGGCACGTCGACCGATGACCAAGTCTGCATGCCTCGACTGTAATTGCCGGGTCGTCAGGCCTTCCCGAGCGGTGGGACGAGCCGTACTCGCGCGTAGGCTTCGATGGCGCGCGCGAGCCACGCCGGCAGCTCCGGATCGGCTCGCTCGGCCAGCTCCCGTTGCCGGGGATCGTTCAGGTACAGCCCGCCCATCGCGGCGTAGGCGGGGGCGGTCGGCTGCCAGAAGTGGCTCACGGACTCGTAGTGCTCGGCGACGGCGTCGAGCGCGGCGGGGTCCTCCGGTGCGGCGCCGGAGCGCATGACGGCGGCCAGCCGCCGGAACAGCGCGGCGCTCCGGGCGGCGGCGTGCTCGTAGTCCGCGGCGGTGAGCCCGACCTGGGCGGCCTGGGCGGTGTCGAAGGCCACCGCGGCGCCTTCGCCGAACGTCTCGCGGTAGCTCTGCCGCATGGTGGCGCCGTCCTTGCGCAGGCCGGCGAAGAACCGGTCGGGATCGTCGATCCGGGCGTGGGCGAGGTCGGTGATCGTCTCCTCGACGGTGGCGATGACGCGGTCGAGGCGGCGGCGCTCCTCCTCGAGCTGGGCCAGGTGCCCGCGCAGCGCGGCGGCCTCGTCGACCTGGTCGCCCAGCACCGCCCCGATCTCGGCCAGGCCGAGGCCGAGCCGCCGCAGCAGCAGGATGCGCTGCAGGCGCAGCAGTTCGGGCCGCCCGTACCAGCGGTAGCCGTTCGCCGCCACCGACGCCGGCGTGAGCAGGCCGATCGCGTCGTAGTGGCGGAGCATCCGCGCCGAGACGCCGGAGGCCTTCGCGACCTGGCTGATCGAGTACTGCATCCCGCCAGCTTAGAAGTTGACCTTCACACGGTGTCAACTTTTATCGTGACGTCGTGACCACGACCATCACCGGCGCCCGCGTCTTCGACGGCGAGCGCCTCACCGACCACACCGCCGTCCGGCTCACCGGCGGCCGCATCACCGCGCTCGGCGACGGCACCCTGCGCCGGCCGGGCGACGAGCACGTCGACGCCCGCGGCGGCACCCTGCTGCCCGGGCTGATCGACGCCCACGTGCACCTGCTGCCCGGCGCGCCCCGGCAGGCACTCACCTTCGGCGTCACGACCGTGCTCGACATGTTCAGCAAGCCGGACACGGTCGGAGAGGCGCTGGCCCGCGGCGCCGGGCCGGACTGCGCCGACGTGCGCTCCTCGAGCGTCGGAGCCACCGCGCCGGGCGGGCACCCGAGCATGATGTACGCACCGTTCCCGTACGTCACCGGACCGCGGGACGCCGGGCGGTTCGTCGCCGACCGCGTCGCCGAAGGCGCGGCGCACCTGAAGGTGCTCTACGACGACGGCACCGGCGGCCCGATGCCGATGCCGTCGCTGGACGTGCCGACGATCGCCGCGCTGGCCGAAGCCGCGCACGCGGCCGGCCTGGTCGTCGCCGCGCACGTGTCGACCGCACGCGGGGCGATGGACCTGCTGCCCACCGGGGTCGACGTGCTCGCGCACGTCCCGTTCGACGCGCTCACCGGAGGACAGGTCGACGCGATCGCCGCGGCGGGCGTCGCGGTGATCTCGACGCTGTCGGTGGCCGACGGCTTCCCGGGCGGTTCGCTGCTGACCGAGCCCGCTCTCGCGGCGCGGCTGGGGCCCGCGTGGCGTGCCGTCCTCGAGCGGCAGGAGCAGCGGTGGCTGCCGCCGCAGCTGCCGGACTTCGCAGCGGCGCGCGTCAACACCCGGCTGCTGCACGCGGCCGGCGTGCCGGTGCTGGCCGGGACGGACGCGCCGAACCCGGGCACCGTGCACGGCGCCAGCCTGCACCGGGAGCTGGGGTACCTCGTCGGCGCGGGGCTTCCGCCGTCCGCCGCGCTGGCCGCGGCGACGGCCCGCCCGGCCCGGGTGTTCGGCCTGGCCGACCGCGGCCGGATCCGGCCCGGGCTGCGCGCGGATCTCGTTCTGGTCGACGGACGCCCGGACGAGGACATCACCGCGACGCAGCGGCTCACCGCGGTGTGGAAGCAGGGGGTCCGTGCCGATCCGGCCGGTTACGTCGGCTCGGCCGACGAGCAGACCGGTCTGGACGCCTTGCGGGCCCAGACGGAAAAGGTGATCGCCGCCGTCCGCGACCGGCTGGGAGTGCGGCTGTGAGCACGACCGAGGTCCGGCGCGAGGAGGACGGCGAGCTCCTCGGCCACCTCCGGCTCACCGGGTCGGGCTGGGAGCCGGTCACCGTGTTCCACGCGGCGCTCGCCGGGCCGACGAGCCGGGAGGAAGCCGAGGACGTGGTCCGCCGCGACGGCCTGCCGAGCCTGGGCGACCCGTGGTGGGCCGAGGAGGCGCCGGGGCGGTGGACGGAGGTGCGCATCCAGGAAGCGCACCCCGACCGGCTGCGGGTGCGGTGGACGGATCCCTTGGCCGAGCAGCCCGCGCACGGCCGGTGGATCGACCCGCGCGAAGTGTGCCTCCGGCGGTACCACCCCGGACGCCGGTGACCGGGTGCTGCCGCGGCCGCGGGAGCACCCGCCGGGGTCACCGCCGCGTGCGCAGGTAGTCGCCCACCACCGCCGCGCCGAGACCGTCGAGGTCCGGGGCGATCACCCGGCCGCCCGAGCGGCGGGCGATCAGGTCCACGAACGACGTCAGCCGCGGGTCGTCGCCGAGGCGGAACACCGAAATCGACGCACCCAGCTTCGCCAGGCGATCCACTTCGGACAGTGTCTTGTGGAGGGTCCGGGGCTGGGGCGGGTAGTCGAAGACCGCTTCGCCGTCGGGTTCCAGGTGGGCCGTCGGCTCGCCGTCGGTGACCATCAGGACCACCGGCTGGGCGTCCGGGTGCCGCCGCAGGTGCTGCCCGGCGAGCAGCAGTCCGTGGTGGGCGTTGGTGCCCTGCTCCCACGCACCCTCCAGGCCGACCAGCTCCGGCAGCTCCACCGACTGCGCGTAGCGGCCGAAGATGATCAGCTGCAGCGCGTCGTTGCGGAAGCGGGTGCTGATCAGCTGGTGCAGCGCCAGCGCGGTGCGCTTCATCGGCAGCCAGCGGCCCTCCGAAACCATCGACCACGACGTGTCGACCAGCAGCGCCACCGCCGCCCGGGACCGGTGCTCGGTCTCGACCACTTCGACGTCCTCGACGTCGAGGCGGACCTGCCGCTCCCCCAGCGACACCGACCGGAGAACGGCGTTGCGGATGGTGCGCGGCACGTCCCAGGGCTGCATGTCCCCGAACCGCCACGGCCGCGACGCGCCGGTGGGCTCGCCCGCCGCGCCCGCCGACTCGGTCTCGCGCTCGCCGGTCTTGCCGCGCAACGCGTTCACGATGTCGGACAACGCTGTCTCGCCGAGGCGCCGCAACGCCTTGGGCGACAACCGGAGCGAGCCGTCGGCGGCCCGCTCGAACAGGCCCTGGCGGCGCAGTTCCCGCTCCAGTTCGGCCAGCCGGCGGGCGTCGACGCCCGCGTCCTTGCCGAGCTGGGCTTCCAGCGCCTCCAGGTCGATGTCCTCCAGCCGCGCCCCGGGGTAGGACTGGCCCAGCTGCTCGGCCAGCGCGTCCAGTTCCGCGAGATCCTGCATGGCCTGGGCGCCTTCGCCCATGCCCAGCGGGTTGTTGCCGCGGAAGCGCGCCGAGCCGGTCCAGTCCTCGCCCGGGCGCGCCGCCCGGAGCTGACTGTCCAATTGGGACAGCTGCTGCGCCAGCCGCGGGTCGCCGAAGGCCTGCTGGGTCAGCTCGGCGAGTTCCGCGCGCTGCTCGGCCGACATCGAGTTGAGCATGCGCTGCGCGGCCGCCGACCGCTCGGCCAGCGCGTCGATCAGCTCCTCGACGTTCCGCGGGTTCTCGGGGAAGAACTCGCCGTGCTTGCCCATGAAGTCTTCGAAGCGCTGCTGGATGTCCTCGGCGCCGCGGGCGTGTGCCGCGAGGAGGTCGTTGAGGTCGGAGAGCATCTCGTTGATCCGCTCGACGTCCTCGGGCCCGGCGTTCTGCAGCGCCTGCTTCATGCCCTGGAACCGGGACTCCATCAGCTCCTGGCCGAGCAGGTCCCGGATCTGCTGGTAGTTCTCCCGGCCCTGTTCGGAGCGCCAGTCGTAGTCCGCCAGCTCGTTGACGGCCGCGGCCGTGCCCGGCGGCAGCGCGTCGAGCTGGGCCTCCCGGAACCGGGCGTCGTCGTCCGGGTCCGGGAACAGCTCGCGCCGCTCGGCGTCGAGGGCCTCCTGCAGCAGGCGCTGGACCTCCTGGAGGGTGCCGTCGAGGTTGTTGCGCCGCTGGATCTGCGAGCGGCGCTGCCAGAGCCGCCGGGTCAGCTCGTCGAGGCCCGCGGTGCGCTCGGTGCCGCGCCGGAGCATCTCCTCCAGCGCGGCCCGCGGCGAGGCCCCGGCCATGACGTCCCGGCCGATCTCGTCGAGCGCGTCGCGCAGGTCGGCCGGCGGCGCGAGGGGGTCCGGCCCGTCGTGCCACGGGCCGTAGGAGTAGCCGTCGGGAAGCGGGACCGCGGTCATCGGCCGTAGACGGTCGTCGTGTCGTCGGAGTCCTTGGCGAGCCTTCGCGACAGGAACAGCGATTCCAGCGCCAGTTCGACGGCGGCCGCGATCCGGCCGGCGGGCTCGTCGGCGGAGACCCCGGCCCGCCGGGCGACCTCGTGCAGCACCGGCAGCTCCGGCAGGGCTTCGAGGACGTCCTTGCCCGGCACGCGCTCGCCGGTGGACACCAGGTGGCCGTCGCCGACCGCGTCGGCCAGCGGCCGCAGGTCGAGGCCGGCGAACCGGTCGCGCGCGGTCTCGGCGATCGCCAGGCGCAGCAGGTGCACCAGGTGCTCGATCTCGCGGCCCTCTTCGCCGGGCTCGAACTCGATCTTGCCGCGCAGCACCGACGGCACGGCGTCGAGGTCGACCGGGCGGGCCACCGCGGGCTCCTCCCCGGTCAGCGCCGAGCGCCGCAGGGCCGCGGCCGCCACGGTCTCCGCCGCGGCGACGGCGAACCGCGCCGAGACGCCGGAACGCTGGTCGATCACCGTCGACTCGCGGAGGTTGCGGACGAACCGGGCGAGCACCTCCAGCAGCGGCTCGCCGACTTCGGCGACGAGGTTCGCCTCCTGCCGGACGACGGCGATCTCCGACTCGACGTCCAGGGGGTAGTGGGTGCGGATCTCGGCGCCGAAGCGGTCCTTCAGCGGGGTGATGATCCGGCCGCGGTTGGTGTAGTCCTCGGGGTTCGCGGTGGCGACGAGCAGGACGTCCAAAGGCAGCCGCAGCGTGTAGCCGCGGACCTGGATGTCGCGCTCCTCCATCACGTTGAGCAGGGCGACCTGGATGCGTTCGGCCAGGTCGGGCAGCTCGTTGATGGCGACGATCCCGCGGTGGGCCCGCGGGACGAGACCGAAGTGGATGGTCTCCGGGTCGCCGAGGCTGCGGCCTTCGGCGACCTTCACCGGGTCGACGTCGCCGATCAGGTCGCCGACCGAGGTGTCCGGCGTGGCGAGCTTTTCGGTGTAGCGCTCGGAGCGGTGGCGCCAGGTCACCGGCAGGTCGTCGCCGAGCTCCGCGGCCCGCCGGATCGACGCGGGCGTGATCGGCTGCAGCGGGTGTTCGCCCAGCTCGGAGCCCTCGATGACGGGTGTCCACTCGTCGAGCAGGCCGGCGAGGGTGCGCAGCAGGCGGGTCTTGCCCTGGCCGCGTTCGCCGAGCAGGACGACGTCGTGGCCGGCCAGCAGCGCGCGTTCGAGCTGCGGCAGCACGGTGCGGG
>NZ_JBHVXZ010000137.1:0-24750 GCF_042881395.1 Amycolatopsis sp. NPDC058278
CCCTCAAAGAGAACCAACACCGTCTCCACGGCCTGCTCGACACCCTGCCCTGGCACGAGATCCCCGCCCACATCACCAGCGGCAGCGGGCACGGCCGCAGCGAACACCGCACCGTCCAGCTCGCGCCTCTGGGCGAGTTCCTCGGTTACCCGGCCATCGACTTCCCGCACGCGGCGCACGCGTTCCTCATCGAGCGCTACACCACCCACCACACCAGCCGCAAACGCTCCGCCCACGCCGCACTCGGCGTCACCAGCCTCACCGGCCGCTACGCCCACCCCGCCCACATCGGCGGCTACGTCCGCAGCCACTGGCACATCGAAAACAAACTCCACTGGGTCCGTGACGTCACCTACAACGAAGACCAATCCCGCGCCCGCACCGGCACCGCACCCCGCGTGATGGCCACCTTGCGCAACCTCGCCACCAGCGCCCACCGCCAAGCCGGACACACCAACATCGCCAAAGCACTCCGCCACACCGCCCGCAACGCCACCCGAGCCCTCACCCTGCTCGGAATACCCGTCTAAACAGCACAAAGACTTTGCCGGAACCCCCGCCCTCCCTGGGGGGCGTGCCCTTGTCCAGCCTATCGGCACCCCCTGACGAAAAGCCGGGAAAGCACACCGCCGCCGCCTGGTTGTCCCCAACCACGCCGCCCTGTGGACAACCACGGCCGAGCTGGCCGCGCCCTGCTCCGGGGGGCCTTCTAGACTCGGCTCCGATGTTCCAGCCACCTGAAACCCTGCTTCCGCCGGGGGTGGGCCGATGAAGCTCGTCTTCGCCGGCACTCCCGACCCGGCGGTCCCCGCCCTGCGCGCCCTGCTCGATTCCGGGCGGCACGAGGTCGTTGCCGTCGTCACGCGGCCCGATGCGCAGGCCGGGCGCGGCCGGCGGGTCGTGCGGTCGCCCGTCGGTGCGCTCGCCGATGCGCACGGCATCGAAGTCCTGACGCCCGCGCGCGCCGGTGATCCGGCCTTCCTCGCGCGGCTGACCGAGCTCGCGCCGGATGCCTGCCCCGTCGTCGCCTACGGGGCGCTGCTGCCGCAGGCCGCCCTCGACATTCCGCGGCTGGGCTGGGTGAACCTGCACTTCTCGCTGCTGCCCGCGTGGCGCGGGGCCGCGCCCGTGCAGGCCGCGATCCGCGCCGGGGACGAGATCACCGGCGCCTCGACCTTCCGGATCGTCAAGGAGCTGGACGCCGGCCCGGTCTACGGCGTCGTCACCGAGGCGATCGGGGCCACCGACACCGCCGGTGCCCTGCTCGGGCGGCTCGCGGAGTCCGGGGCCAAGCTGCTGCTGTCCACCATGGACGGTTTGGCCGACGGCAGCCTCGTCGCGCGGGAGCAGCCCGCCGAAGGCGTCAGCTACGCGCCGAAGGTGACGGTGGAGGACGCGCGGGTGTCCTTCGCCGACCCGGCGCCGGCGGTCGACCGGCAGATCCGGTCGGTCAGCCCGGACCCGGGCGCGTGGGCGGAGTTCCGCGGGGAACGGTTCAAGCTCGGCCCGGTCACGGTGCTCGACGAACCCGGCCCGCCGCCGGGCGAGATCGTGGTCGAACGCAAACGGGTGCTGGTCGGGACGGCGACGAAGCCGTTGCGGCTCGGCGAAGTCCAGGCACCCGGCAAGAAACGGATGGCGGCCACCGACTGGGCGCGCGGAACAAGGATCGACCAGGGAGAGCGCCTCCGGTGAACGACCACAGGGAACGACGCCCGTCACGGCCGCAGCGAGGCCGTCCGGCACCACGCAAGGAAGGGCCGCGCCGGCCGCCGGAGGTCGATCCGGCCCGGCAGGCCGCGTTCGACGTCCTCGCGGCCGTCCGGACGAACGACGCCTACGCCAACCTCGTCCTGCCGGACCTGCTGCGGGAGCGGCGGATCACCGGCCGGGACGCGGCGCTGGCCACGGAGCTCACGTACGGCACATCGCGTGCACAGGGCCTGCTCGACGCGATCATCGAGTCCTGCGCCGAGCGCCCCCTCAAGCAGACCGACCCGGCGGTGCTCGACGCGCTGCGCCTCGGCGTCTACCAGCTGCTGCGCACGCGCATCCCCGAACACGCCGCCGTGACGTCCACTGTGGACCTCGTGCGCGCGGAAGCCGGTTCGTGGGCCACGGGTTTCGCCAACGCCATCCTGCGCAAGGTGTCCGAAAAGGACGAAACGACGTGGCTCGACGAGCTGGCGCCGGACGAGGCGGCCGACCCGATCGGGGCCTACGCGCTGCGCACCGCGCACCCGCGCTGGATCGCGCGGTCGTTCGCCGAAGCACTGGGTGACAAGGGTGCCGGCCTCAAGGCCGCGCTGGAAGCCGACGACGCGCGCCCCGAGGTGCACCTCGTCGCGCGTCCCGGCGAGATCAGCGCCGACGAGCTCGCCGCGATCACCGGCGGCGACCCGGCGCCGTACTCGCCCTACGGCGTGCGCCTGCCCGCCGGCGCCGGCGACCCGGCCGACGTCGAACCGGTCCGCGAACGGCTGGCCGCGGTGCAGGACGAGGGCAGCCAGCTCTGCGCCATCGCGGCGACGAAGGTGCCGCTCGAAGGCTCCGACGAGCGCTGGCTCGACCTCTGTGCCGGCCCGGGCGGCAAGGCGACGCTGCTCGGCGCGCTGGCCGCGCTGAGCGGGGCGGCCGTGGACGCCGTCGAGAAGGCGCCGCACCGCGCGAAGCTCGTCGAGAAGGCCACGATCGGGTTGCCGGTGAAGGTGCACGTGGCCGACGGCCGGGAGAGCGGCCTGGAGCCGGGGTACGACCGGATCCTCGTCGACGCGCCGTGCAGCGGGCTCGGCGCGCTGCGGCGGCGGCCGGAGGCGCGCTGGCGCCGTCAGCCGTCCGACGTCGCGGACCTGACGAAGCTGCAGGGTGAGCTGATCACCGCGGCTTACGAGCTGCTGCGGCCCGGCGGCGCGCTGACCTACGTCGTCTGCTCGCCGCACCTGGCCGAGACCGAAGGCGTCTTCGCGGAGACGGCGCGGCGGCTGAAGGCCGAGGTGATGGACGCGCGCGCGTTCTTCCCGGGCGTCCCGGAGCTCGGGGACGGGCCGTACGTCCAGCTGTGGCCGCACCGCCACGGCACGGACGCGATGTTCTGCGCCGTGCTGCGCAAACCGTGAGGAACCTCGGGCTGGTCGCCAGCTCGTGCGGCGGGCTGGACGTCCGGTTCGCCGCCGAGCTGGCCCGCCCGGCGGCCGAACGCGGCTGGCGCCCGGCGATCACGCTGACACCGGCCGCGATGCGCTGGCTGAAGTCGGCCGGCGGCCTCGACGACGTCGCCGCGTGCACCGACCTGCCGGTCCGCAGCGAGTCCCGGCTGCCCGGCGAGCCGCGGCCGCACCCGGACCCGTCGGTGTTCCTGTTCGCGCCCGCATCGGCGAACTCGGTCGCGAAGCTGGCGCTGGGCATCGCGGACAACCAGGCGCTGACGGTCCTCGGCGACGTGCTGGGCGCGCCGGGGATCACGGTGGTGGTGGCGTACCAGATCCAGGACACCCGGGCGCACCACCCGGCGTGGCAGCGCCACCTCGACACCCTCGCGGGCGCCGGGGTGACGCTGCACCGCCTTGATGTCGGGCGGCCGTGGACCGAGGTTTTGGATCTGCTGCCTTCAGCTCAGTGAGGCCGTGCTGGGGCGGGTTGTCGAGCGGGTGCCCGCCGGGCGGCTCCACGCGGCTGCTGAGCAACTCCAACCACGCTGAGCGGGGACTGGCGAGCGGGGGCCGCCGGAGTGCGTACCGCGGCGGTGCCGGGTAGCTCCTACCGCACCCACCGGGGTCCGTGCCGCGAGGGTGGTGAGCCGCATCAGCCCGCCGCGACCGCGCCGAACGAACACCGGCCCGCGGGGGCGCCCCCCGTCTTCGACTCTACCGGTGACCACCGACAGTTCCGGGCCGCCGGGCTACGAACACACCGCCGCGTCCACAGCCGCGAGCAGGTGGCCGCTCGTCTCCGCCGGGGTCGGGTTCTCGTTCAGCACCACCGTCGCCCGGCGGCCGTCCGGGCCCACGCCGGCGAAGTTCGTGAAGCCGGGGATTCCCCCTTCGTGCCCCCACACCACGCCGCACGACACCGGGACGCTGCCCAGCCCGAGGCCGTAACCGGCGCCCGGGATGCCGAGGTCGGCGGGCACCGTCCGGCGCATCTCCGCCAGCTCGGCCGGGCGCAGCAGCCGGCCGCTCAGGAGGGCGCCGTAGAAGCGGTCGAGGTCGGCCGGGGTCGAGACCAGGCCGCCCGCCGCCCCGGCGATCGTGGCGTCGAAGTCGCTGAAGTCCACCAGCTTGCCGCCGAACGGGAGGTAGCCGACCGCGTGCGGTGCGGGCAGCCGCTCGTCGCCGCGGCGGGGGAGGTACGTGTCGTGCAGACCCAGCGGCCGGGTGATCCGGCGGGCGATTTCGTCCGCCAGTGCGTGCCCGGTGACCTTCTCCGCGAGGATCCCCGCCACGATGTAGTTCGTGTTCGAGTACGACCAGCTCGTGCCGGGCGGGAACAGCGCCGGGTGCTTCAGCGCCATCGCCACCAGTTCGGCCGGCTCGGCGCCGCGGTGGCGCAACGCCTCCGGGTCGGCCAGGTCGAGGTCGTCCGTGTAGTTGTAGAGCCCGCTCGTGTGCTGCAGCACCTGCCGGACGGTGATCCGCCCGTCGGGCAGGAGCCCCGGCAGGTACCGCGAAACCGGCGCGTCCAGCCGCACCCGGCCCTCCGCGACCAGCTGCAGCACGACCGTCGCCACGAACGTCTTGGTGACGCTGCCCGCGCGGAACGAACCGTTGCGCGGGAACGGTTTCCCGGTGGCGACGTCCCCCGTTCCGCTGCGGGTCACCTGGGTGCGCCGGCCGTCCTGGACGACCGCCACCGCCCCCGGTACGCCGTCCTGGGCGGTCAGCACGTCCAGGCTCGCCTGGACCGGGCCGGCCGCCGCCAGCGCCGGTGCCGCCGTGGTGGCGGCGAGCAGCACGACGAGCGTGCCGGCGGAGACGGCCCGCAATGACTTCCGCATGAGAAAACCCCCTGGTGTCTCGGTTTTCCCCACGCTAGGGGGCCGGAACGCCAGGGGGTATGGGGTATACCACCGGAAAAACCGGGGGTATACCCCACCACTCAGCGCAGCTTCAGGGTGCCGAACAGGTCGGTCTGGTTGGTCAGGCCGACGATGTTGGCCGCCTGCGGGCCGAGGCCCGCGATGCGCACCTGCGTGCCCGTGTGCGACTGCGAGCCGCCCGTTTCCGCGGTGCCGTAGGCCAGCGTCATGTTCGCGCCCTCGTTGGTGATCAGGGTCGCGGTCAGGCCCGGGGTGGCGGTGGGCTCGACGATCTGGCTGCTGTGGCCGTGGTCGGCGGTCACCAGCACCAGCGTGTCGGGGTGGCTGCGGGCGAACGCCGTGCCCGCCGCGATCGCCGCGTCGAAGTCGACCGTCTCGCCGATCTGGCCGCACGGGTCGGCCGCGTGGTCCTGCTTGTCGATGCTCGCGCCTTCGACCTGCAGGAAGAAACCCTTGTCGCTGCGGCGGTCGTCGAGCAGCTCCAGGGCCTTGCGGGTCTGGTCGGCCAGCTTCGGCTGGGTGGCCGGCACCTTCGCGTTCGGCGTGCAGCGGGCCGGCGCGGTCCCGCCGTGCACCGCCGCCGGGCCGGTCCAGTTCACCGGCAGGTTGCCGTCGGCGAACAGGCCGAGCACCGGCTTGCCCTTCTTCGCCGCCGCCAGGTCCGCCGCGGTGTCGACGACGTTGTAGCCGGCCGCCTTGGCCTGGTCCAGCACGGTCCTGCCCTGGAACTTCCCGGCCGTCACCTGCTGGTTGAAGTACTTCGCGCCGCCGCCCAGCAGGACGTCGGGGCGGGTCTGCACCAGCTGCTCGGCGATCGAGCCGAGGCCGCCGTTCTCCTTGGCGTTCTTCGCGCACTTGGCGGTCGTCTCGACCGGGCCCTTGCAGTCGCGGTTGACGACGTGCGAGCCGAGCACGGCCGGGGTCGCGTCCT
Source organism: Amycolatopsis sp. NPDC058278 (assembly GCF_042881395.1). Taxonomy (NCBI): domain Bacteria; kingdom Bacillati; phylum Actinomycetota; class Actinomycetes; order Pseudonocardiales; family Pseudonocardiaceae; genus Amycolatopsis; species Amycolatopsis sp. NPDC058278. Next base: position 5,967 of record NZ_JBHVXZ010000137.1, read on the forward strand.
GGACCTCGGCGGTGGTGACGTCGCCGGTGCGCAGGCCGTTCCGCTTGGCGAGCTCGAGGATCGTCGGGACGTCGTTGCCGTAGGCGTCGACGGAGATGGCGCCGTTGTAGGTCTTGGTGCCGGTGGCCCAGCCGGTGCCGGACGCGGCCGAGTCGGTCACGTAGTTCGGCTTGGCCGGGTTGTTCTGCTCCACGGCGTAGGTCGTGTAGTCGCCGGTCAGCGGCAGCTCGTCCATCGCGAGCCGGCCGGCCGCGCCGCGCTCGTAGTTGCGGGCGGCGGTGATCTCCGACTGGCCCATTCCGTCGCCGATGAACAGGATGACGTTGCGGGCGTGGCCGCCCTGGATCGCGGCACGGACGTCGGCGGTGCGGTCACCGGTGCCGGCCGGCGAGCGCGCGTCGGCGGTGTCGGAGCCGTTGGTGGCCAGGGCGACCGGGGCGGCGGCGACCAGCGCGGCGCCGAGCGCGCCCGCGACCAGCCACCGGCGGCGGCCGGCGAACAGCGAAGCCATGTTTCTCCTCGTTCGGGGACTTCGGGAGGTGAGTGCCCGGATTCCGGACACGCCTCATTAGTCCTTCCGCATGTGTGGCGCGAAGAGACTGAAGGTGACCGCCGGGTGTCCGCTGATCGAACTCATGGCTTCCCGCGGGTGACCGGGAGCACGTCGGCTATCGACCGGCGAGGTGTCCCGGCTTGACGACCCCGGATTCGTACGCGATCACCACGGCCTGGCTGCGGTTGCCCGCGCCGAGCTTCGCGAAGATGTTGCCCACGTGGGTCTTCACCGTCTCGAGGCTGATCACGAGCGCCGCCGCGATGTCCTGATTGGACAATCCGCCGGCGATCAGCCGCAGCACTTCGGCCTCGCGCCGGGTGAGCGTTTTCGCCGCCCGCGCGTGCTTCCCGCCCGGCGGGCGCCCGCTCACCAGCCGCCGGATCGCCTCCGGGAAGAGCAGGGACTCGCCGGCGGCGACCGTCCGCACGGCGTGCGCGATCTCCTCCTTGCGCGCCCGCTTCAGCAGGAACCCGCTGGCCCCGGCCAGCAGCGCCTCGTGCACGTAGTCGTCGTTGTCGAACGTCGTGACGACCAGGATCTTCGGGGGTTCCGCGAGCGCCGCGAGCACCTGCCGGGTGGCCTCGATGCCGTCCGTGCCGGGCATCCGGACGTCCATCAGCACGACGTCCGGCCGGGTCCGCCGCACCGCGGCCAGCACCTCGCCGCCGTCGGCCGCCTCGCCGACCACCGGCAGTCCCTGCTGCTCCAGCAGCGCCCGCAGCCCGGTGCGGACCAGCGGCTCGTCGTCGGCGAGCAGCACCGACGGCGTCACGCGCCCGCCCGCAGCGGGATGGACGCGCTCAGCCGCCACTGCTGCCCGTCCGGACCGGCGTCGAGCTCGCCGCGCAGGGCTTCGACGCGCTCGGCGAGCCCGGCCAGCCCGCGCCGGCCGGTCCGCGGCCCGTCGCCGGGCAGCGCGTTGACGACCGCTATGCCGAGGCGGTCCGGCCCGGCCTCGACCCGGACGTCGACCGCACCGGGGCCGGCGTGGCGCAGCGCGTTGGTCAGGCCCTCCTGGACGATCCGGTACCCCTCCCGCGACACCGCGGCGGGCAGTGCGGCGACCGGCCCGGTGACGGCCAGCCGGACGTCGAGCCCGGCTTCGCGGGCCCGCACGGCGAGGACGTCGACTTCGGCCAGGGTGCGCGTCGGCGCCTTCGCGGCCGGCTCCTCGCGAAGCAGGCCCAGGACGTGGTCGAGATCCTCGAGGGCGCTTCGGGACGCTTCTTCGATCGTGCCGAGTGCGCGCCGGACCTGGGCGGGATCCGCCTCGACCAGATCGGCCGCGGCCGCCGCCTGGATGGTCGACGTCGTCAGCGTGTGCCCGATCGAGTCGTGCAGCTCGCGGGCCAGGCGGTTGCGCTGGGCGAGCACGGCCGAGCGGCGTTCGGCCAGCGCCGCGCGCTCGGTCGCCGAAGGGCTCAGCAGCGCCGTCGCGCCGGCCCGGAAGACGCGGGTGGCGGCCGCGGCGACCAGCAGCGCGAGCGCCAGCATGCCGAGCGCGACCGGCACCGTCCACGCGCCGGCGACGGCGTTCGTCCCGAAGAAGGAGAACTGCCGCCCGTCGCCGCTGAGCCACAGGATCGGGGTCAGCATGCCGAGCACCAGGACTCCGCCGATCACGAGCAGCAGCCCGCTCAGCCCGGCGTGCAGGACCAGCCAGGCGGCCGAGCGCAGCCGGTCCGGCCAGGCGGGCCGCGCCCGGCCGGGCGACGGCAGCTCGGTGCCGAGCACCGCGTTGGCGACGGCGACGCCGAAGCGCCGCACGGGCCCGCTCAGCCCGGCCGCCGCCAGCACCGTCGCGACCGGCACCAGCGCGAGGGCGAACAGCAGCCGGGGAGTACCGGGGAACATCGCGGCGACGAGGGCGAACGGCATCGCCGGCAGCGCCAGCGCCATCCCGAGCAGGGCGTAGGGCACGCTGCGGTAGCCATCGGGGCGCAGCAGGGATCTCGCGAAACCGGACATGCCGCCGAGGTTAGGGGGCGCCGGTGCCGCGTGACCTCCCTCTCCGGAGCCAGATCCTGGTCACAACCGGTTAGCAGGCGTTAGCGCCGTCCTCCTACACTCGGAACGTGGCAGACCGACCTTTGATCGCACCCAGCATCCTCGCGGCGGACTTCGCCCGGCTCGGCGAGGAGATCGCCGCCGTCGCCGCCGGTGGGGAGACCCGCGCCGACTGGGTCCACGTCGACGTCATGGACGCGCACTTCGTGCCCAACCTGACCCTCGGCCTGCCCGTGGCCAAGGCCCTGATCGACAGCACCGACCTGCCGATCGACTGCCACCTGATGATCGACGACCCGGACCGCTGGGCGATCGGCTACGCCGAGGCCGGCGCCTACAACGTCACCGTGCACGCCGAGGCGGCGAAGGACCCGGTCGCGCTGGCGAAGAACCTGCGCGCCGCGGGCGCGAAGGCCGGGCTGTCGATCAAGCCGGGCACCGCGCTCGAGCCGTGGCTCGACGCGCTCAAGCACTACGACACGCTGCTGGTCATGTCGGTCGAGCCGGGCTTCGGCGGGCAGTCGTTCATCGCCGGTGTCCTGGACAAGGTCCGCACCGCGCGGCGGCTGGTCGACACCGGGCACCTGAAGCTGATCGTCGAGATCGACGGCGGGATCAACGCCGACACCATCGAGCAGGCCGCCGAGGCGGGCGTCGACTGCTTCGTCGCCGGATCCGCCGTCTACGGCGCCGCCGACCCGGGCAAGGCGGTCGCCGCGCTGCGCGAACAGGCGGCCCGCGGCCGGGCCGGCTGAGCCCCGCAGCGGCACCGGAGAAGCCACCGGGCCGCGGCGGGTGTTGGATGGAAGGACCGGCTCACAAGGAGGCAGCGCACGTGTTCACCGGCATAGTCGAGGAGATCGGCGAAGTCACCGCGGTCGAGCAGCTGACCAACGCGGCCCGGCTGCGCGTCCGCGGCCCGCTGGTCACCAGCGACGCCGGGCACGGCGACTCGATCGCGGTCAGCGGCGTCTGCCTGACCGTGGTCGAGGTGACGGACGGTGCGTTCACCGTGGACGTCGTCAACGAGACGCTGCAGCGCTCGAGCCTGGCCAAGGTCGCGGTCGGTGACCGGGTCAACCTCGAACGCGCCACCCCGGCCGGCGGCCGGCTCGGCGGGCACATCATGCAGGGCCACGTCGACGGGACCGGCGTGTTCCTCGGCCGCGACGAGAACGGCGTCACGACGTTCGCGCTGCCGGCGCACCTGTCCCGGTACGTGGTCGAGAAGGGCTCGATCGCGGTCGACGGCGTCTCGCTGACGGTCGCGGCGATCAGCGCCGACCAGTTCGCGGTGGCCCTGATCCCGACCACCCTCGAAGCGACCACCCTCGGCCGCCGGGAAGCCGGCGACCTGGTCAACCTCGAGGTCGACGTGGTCGCGAAGTACGTGGAAAAGCTGGCCGAGGCCCACATCCGCGACCAGGTGCACAATCGGGACGGCGGCGGCACGGAGGAGCGGTCATGACTGAGACGAGCGCGGTGGAGCCCGAAGCGGGCTGGACCCCGTGCGGCAGTGGAGCGGTGTTCGACGCCGACGCCATCGAGCGGGCGATCGCGGACATCGCGGCGGGCCGCCCGGTCGTCGTGGTCGACGACGAGGACCGCGAGAACGAGGGTGACCTCATCTTCGCCGCCGAGAAGGCGACGCCGGAGCTGCTGGCCTTCATGGTCCGCTACACCTCGGGCTACGTCTGCGTGGCGCTGACCGAGTCCGAAGCGGACCGGCTGGACCTGCCCCCGATGTACCACACGAACCAGGACGCGCGCGGGACCGCGTACAGCGTCACGGTCGACGCGGCCGAGGGCATCAGCACCGGCATCTCCGCCGCCGACCGCGCGCACACGATCCGGCTGCTGGCCGACCCGGCGTCGACGGCGAAGGACTTCCGCCGCCCCGGCCACGTCGTGCCGCTGCGGGCCAAGGAAGGCGGCGTGCTGCGCCGGCCGGGGCACACCGAGGCGTCGGTCGACCTGGCCCGGATGGCCGGGCTCGCGCCCGCCGGCGTGCTCTGCGAGATCGTGTCCCAGAAGGACGAAGGCGACATGGCGCGCCGCGACGAGCTCGAGGTGTTCGCCGCCGACCACGACCTCGCGATCATCACGATCGCCGACCTGATCGCCTACCGCCGCCGCACCGAGAAGCAGGTCGAGCGGGTCGCCGAGGCGCGGATCCCGCTGGCCGCGGGCACGTTCCGCGCGGTCGGCTACGACTCGCTGCTGGACGGCATCGAGCACGTCGCGTTCGTCTACGGCGAGATCGGCGACGGCCAGGACATCCTGGTGCGCGTGCACTCCGAGTGCCTCACCGGCGACGTCTTCGGCTCCCTGCGCTGCGACTGCGGCCCGCAGCTGGAGGCGGCGCTGGAAGCGGTCGCCACCGAAGGCCGTGGCGTCGTGCTCTACATCCGTGGCCACGAGGGCCGCGGCATCGGCCTGCTGCACAAGCTGCAGGCCTACCAGCTGCAGGACGACGGCGCGGACACCGTAGACGCGAACCTCGCCCTCGGCGTCCCGGCCGACGCCCGCGACTACGGCACCGGCGCGCAGATCCTGTGCGACCTCGGCGTCCGCACCATGCGGCTGCTGTCGAACAACCCGGCCAAGCGGATCGGCCTGGAGGGCTACGGCCTGCGCGTCACCGGGCGGGTGCCGCTGCCGATCTCGCCGAACCCGGAGAACCTGCGCTACCTGCGGACCAAGCGCGACCGGATGGGCCACGACCTGGCCCAGCTGGAGCACTACGACCAGGTCGGGGCGGGCCCCGAGCACGCCGATGGAGGAACGCTGTGAGCGGCGAAGGCCGTCCCGACGTCAAGCTGGACCTCTCCGACTGCAAGTCGCTGAAGCTCGGCATCGTGGCCACGAAGTGGAACTCGGACATCACCGACGTCCTGCTGGAGCGGGCGCTGGTCGCGGCGCGCGAAGCCGAGCTCGAGGAGGAGCCGACGGTCGTCCACGTCGCCGGCGCCGTCGAACTCCCGGTGGTGGCCCAGGCGCTCGCCCGCAACCACGACGCGGTGGTCGCGCTCGGCGTGGTCATCCGCGGCGGCACCCCGCACTTCGAGTACGTGTGCGACGCGGTGACGGCGGGCCTGACCCGGGTGGCGCTCGACGAGAGCACCCCGGTGGGCAACGGCGTCCTGACGTGCGACACGCACGAGCAGGCCGTCGACCGGTCGGGCCGTCCGGGCGCGAAGGAGGACAAGGGCTACGAGGCGACGGTGGCGGCCCTGGACTCCGCGCACGTGCTGCGGAGCCTGCGCCAGCCGTGGACCGAGCGGGGTTTCGTGTGACCGTGAAGACTCTCCTGGTGATCCGCCCCCGGCGCGCGATGATCATGTGCAGCGTGCTGGCGGTGGCGCTGCTGGCGGTGTTCGTGGTGGTCGCGGTCCTGCTGCGCAACGGCGACACGGGGGTGCGCTTCCAGCGCTCCGACCAGGCGGCGATGGTGGGCATCGGGATCCTGCTGGCGTGCGGCGTGATGCTGTTCGCGATCGCGCGGGTCCGGGCGGACGCCGAGGGCATCGAGGTCCGCAACGTGCTGGTCACCCGCCGCTTCGCGTGGAGCGACGTGCTGTCGGTGAGTTTCCCCGACGGGGCTTCGTGGGCGCGGCTGGAGCTGCCGGACGACGAGTACCACGCGGTGATGGCGGTCCAGGCCGTCGATCGGGACCGGGCGGTGGAAGCGGTGCGCGCACTGCGGAAGCTGCACCGCGCGGCCACCGGCGGCTGATCGCTTCACCACAGCCACGGCAGGACGTTCTCGGTCAGCTTGGGCACGATCACCGCGCCGGCCACGTACCCGGCGCCGGCGAGCGCGGGCCGGCGGCCACGGCGCGGCGAGCGCAGGGCCCGGGCGCGCTCCCGCCAGTCCAGGACGCGCTGGATCCCGGGATCGAGGTCCAGCAGGAACCTGCTGATCACCTCGCCGACGCGGCGGCGGGGCCGAGGAGCACCGCGCTGAGCCGTCGGCTGGCGCACGGCTTGCCGCGAGGGTGTCAGAGGTCCAGGTCGACCACGATCGGGGCGTGGTCCAAAGGCCCCTTGCCCTTGCGGGCGTTGCGGTCCACATAGGAATCCGTCACCGCGCTCGTGAACGGCTCGTTCCCGTACACCAGGTCGATGCGCATGCCCTTGTTGTTCGGGAAGTTCCCCGCCCGGTAGTCCCAGTACGTGAACGGGTGGTCGTACTTCAGCGGCCGCGGGAAGACGTCCGACAGGCCGAGGTCCCGCAGCCGGGCCAGTGCGTCGCGCTCCGGCTTCGTCACGTGGGTCGACTCCGCGAACAACGCGATGTCCCAGACGTCCGCGTCCGTCGGCGCCACGTTGAAGTCGCCCAGCACCGCGAACGGGCCTTCCGAAAGCTCCGAGGAAACCAGCGACCGCAACGACTCCAGCCACTCCAGCTTGTACGCGTAGTGCGGGTTGTCCGGCTCACGCCCGTTGGGCACGTACACCGACCACACCCGCACGCCACCACACGTGGCCCCGATCGCGCGGGCCTCCGAAGCCCCGTCGAACTGCGGCTCGCCCGGCAGCCCGCGCACGACGTCCGACAAGCCCACCCGCGACACGATGCCGACGCCGTTCCAGCGCCCCAGCCCGTACGCCGCGACCTCGTACCCCAGCGCCTCGATCTCGGCCGCCGGGAACGCCTCCGTCGTGTTCTTCAGCTCCTGCAGGCACAGCACGTCCGGCGCCGTCTCCTCCAGGAAACCCAGCACACGCGGCAGGCGAGGGACGATGGAGTTCACGTTCCAGGTGGCGATCCGCATGCCGCGAGCATCCCACACGGCACCGACAAGAACGGGGCGGCGCAGGTGACCGCGCCGCCCCGCCGGAGAAACCTCTAGACGCCCGCGGTCGTCCGGATCCAGGACCGGCTCGCCGCCACGCTCGCGTAGTTGTTCGTGCCGCGCGTGGTCGACCCGCTCTGGTTCTGGACCGTCGACGCGACACCGACCTGGACGCCGTTCGCGACCTCGGGACCACCCGAGTCGCCCTTCCACGCCGAGCCGTTGACGCCGACGCTCTGGATCGCGCGGCCCCCGTAGGCGTCCGTGGAGCGGCCCGTCACCTGGACGTTCGCCGTCTTCAGCGCCGTCGCCGGCGGGCCGGTCGGGGTGGTGCGGCCCCAGCCGTAGATCTGGTTGGTGCTGCCGGTGGCCGGGTCCGCGCTGCCCAGCCAGATCGGCGAAGTGCTCGTCGCCGACGCCAGGTGCAGCAGCGCGATGTCGCCGTTCGGGGACTCGTACTCGTTGTCGACGGCGATCTTCGTGCCCGACAGCAGCGTGTTGCTGCCGACCCGGACGTACATGCCCGAGCCGTCCTGGTCGAGGCAGTGCACCGCGGTCAGCACCCAGCGCGCCGCGATGACCGTGCCCGAGCAGTTGAAGCCCTGGTAGTCGCGCCCGGGCGTGTTCACGTACACCTGGGCACCCCACGACACGGTGGGGGCGGTGGTGCCGCCGACGATGTTCGGCTGGACGCCCGCGGCGGCGACCGCGCCGCCGGCGAGGGTCAGCGCGACGGCCGCGGCGGAAGCGGCGCCGAGGAGACGGAGAGGGGTCACGGCGGTGATCCTTTCGGAGGGGACCGGGTCAGCCGGTCGGAAAGTAACCACCGCGTCACAGGTCCGGACACCGACGAAGGTCGGAAGCGGGCGAAGACCCGACTTCCGGCGGATCGGACAGCGGGGGGCCACCGAGAACTGTCGGTGCCGACCCATAGTCTGGGGAGGTGGCTGACCCGACCACCTACCGTCCCTCGCCGGGGAGCATCCCGGATGCCCCTGGCGTGTACAAATTCCGCGACGCGACCAAGCGGGTCATCTACGTCGGCAAGGCGAAAAGCCTCCGGAGCCGGCTGAACTCCTACTTCGCCGACCTCGCCGGACTGCACCCGCGCACCCGGCAGATGGTCACCACGGCCGCGAGCGTCGAGTGGACCGTCGTCACCACCGAGGTCGAGGCGCTCCAGCTCGAGTACAACTGGATCAAGGAGTTCGACCCGCGGTTCAACGTCCGCTACCGCGACGACAAGAGCTACCCCATGCTCGCGGTGACGCTGAACGAGGAGTTCCCGCGCCTGCACGTCTACCGCGGGGCGCGCAAGAAGGGCGTCCGGTACTTCGGCCCGTACGCGCACGCGTGGGCCATCCGCGAGACACTCGACCTGCTGCTGCGCGTCTTCCCGGCGCGCACCTGCTCGGCCGGGGTGTTCCGGCGGCACGGCCAGATCGGCCGCCCCTGCCTGCTCGGCTACATCGACAAGTGCTCGGCGCCGTGCGTCGGCCGCGTCTCGGCCGACGAGCACCGCGACATAGTGAGCGACTTCTGTGATTTTCTCGCCGGCAAGACCGACGTCATGATCAAGCGCCTCGAGGCCGAGATGGCCGCCGCGTCCGAAGAGCTGGAGTTCGAGCGCGCCGCCCGGCTGCGTGACGACCTCGGCGCGCTGCGCCGCGCCATGGAGAAGCAGGCCGTGGTGCTCGGCGACGGCACGGACGCCGACGTCGTGGCGTTCGCCCACGACGATCTCGAGGCCGCGGTCCAGGTCTTCCACGTGCGCGGCGGCCGGGTCCGCGGCCAGCGCGGCTGGGTGATCGACAAGGCCGAGGAGATGGACGTCCCGGCGCTGGTCGACCACTTCCTCACCCAGTTCTACGGCGACGAGGCCGAACTCGACGCCCGCGACGACGTCGACGCGGGGCCGGTGGTCCCGCGCGAGGTGCTGGTCCCGGAGCTGCCCGCGGACGCGGACGCGGTCGCGGAGTGGCTCACCGGGCTGCGCGGCTCGCGGGTCCAGCTGCGGGTGCCCCAGCGCGGCGACAAGAAAGCGCTGGCCGAGACCGTGCAGCGCAACGCGGGGGAGGCGTTCACCCAGCACAAGCTGCGCCGCGCCGGCGACCTCACGGCCCGCTCGGCGGCCCTCACCGAGCTGCAGGAGTTCCTCGGCCTCGACACCGCGCCGCTGCGCATCGAGTGCATCGACATCAGCCACATCCAGGGCAGTGACGTCGTCGCGTCGCTCGTCGTGTTCGAGGACGGGCTGGCGCGCAAGTCCGAGTACCGGCGCTTCGCGCTGCGGGAGGCGGCCACGGAGGGTGACGTCGCCTCGATCGCCGAGGTCGTCCGGCGCCGGTTCTACCGCTACCTCAAGGAAACCGCCGAGGAGCCGGACTCCTCGAAACCGGGCCTCGACCCGGAGACCGGGCGGCCGAAGAAGTTCGCCTACCCGCCGAACCTGCTGGTCGTCGACGGCGCGGGCCCGCAGGCCACCGCCGCCGCGGACGTGCTGGCCGAGCTCGGCATCACCGACATCTCCGTGATCGGGCTGGCCAAGCGGCTCGAAGAGGTCTGGCTGCCCGCCGACCCCGATCCGGTGATCCTGCCCCGGACGTCGGAGGGGCTGTACCTGCTGCAGCGGCTGCGTGACGAGGCCCACCGCTTCGCCATCGCCTACCACCGCGAGAAGCGGTCCAAGCGGCTGGTGACGTCCGAATTGGACAGTGTGCCCGGGCTGGGGCAGGCTCGCCGCACCGCGCTGATCAAGCACTTCGGCTCGGTGAAGAAGCTCAAGCAGGCCAGGATCGAAGAGATCGAGGCGGTGCCCGGCTTCGGCAGGCGCACCGCGGAGGCCGTGGTCGCCGCGCTGGCCGGGGAGTCCGGCGCCGGCAACGGCACAGAAGCAGGGGAGTAGGGAAACACAGTGAGTGCGCAAGAGGAGATCCGCGGCTCCGGCATGGAGGTCGCGGTCGTGTCCGGGTTGTCGGGGGCGGGCCGCAGCACGGCGGCCAAGTGCCTGGAGGACCTGGGCTGGTTCGTCGTCGACAACCTGCCGCCGGAGCTGATCGCCACCATGGTCGAGCTGGGCGCGCAGGCGCGCGGCGCGATCACGAAGGTGGCGGTCGTGATGGACGTGCGCTCGCGCGCGTTCACCGACGACCTGGCCTCGGTCATCAAGGATCTGGACGCGCGGGGCTACAAGCCGCGGGTGCTGTTCCTGGAGGCGACCGACGCGGTGCTGGTGCGGCGCTTCGAAGCCGTCCGCCGTGGCCACCCGATGCAGGGCGACGGCCGGCTCGCCGACGGCATCACGGCGGAGCGGACGCTGCTGGAGCCGCTGCGCGAAGAGGCCGACCTGGTGCTCGACACGTCGTCGCTGTCGGTGCACGACCTGCGCGCCAAGATCGAGGACGCGTTCGGCTCCGAGGCGAGCACCCAGACCCGGGTCACCGTGCTGTCCTTCGGCTACAAGTACGGCCTGCCGATGGACGCCGACCTGGTGATGGACGTCCGGTTCCTGCCGAACCCGTTCTGGATCCCGGAGCTGCGCGAACACACCGGGCTCGACGGCGAGGTCCGCAACTACGTCCTTTCGCAGGAGGGGGCCGAGGAGTTCCTCGACCGCTACCACCAGCTGCTGCGGCTGATCGGCGCCGGCTACAAGCGCGAAGGCAAGCGGTACCTGACGCTGGCCGTCGGCTGCACCGGTGGCAAGCACCGCAGCGTGGCGCTGTCCGTCGAACTCGCCGAGCGTTTGTCCAAAGAGGACGGTATGGCCGTGAAGGTGGTGCACCGCGACCTTGGTCGTGAATAACGTGCGCGCGGTCGCCCTCGGGGGCGGCCACGGACTGCACGCCACACTGTCCGCGGTGCGGCGGGTGACCCCCGACGTCACCGCGGTCGTGACGGTGGCCGACGACGGCGGATCGTCCGGCCGGCTGCGGCGCGAACTCGGGCTGCTGCCGCCGGGTGACCTCCGTCAGGCCTTCGCGGCCTTCGCCGCGGAGGACGGCGGCACGCTGTGGGCCGAGGTCTTCCAGCACCGCTTCGGCGGCGACGGCGCACTGGCCGGGCACGCGGTGGGGAACCTGCTGCTGGCCGGGCTGTTCGAGGTGCTCGGCGACCCGGTGGCCGCGCTCGACGAGGCCTGCCGGCTGATGGGTGTCTCGGGCCGCGTGCTGCCGATGTCGCCGGAACCGCTGGAGATCGAGGGGCAGGTCAGCGGCCTCGACAGCGAGGACCCGGCCGCGGTGCGCACGATCCGCGGCCAGGTCGCGGTGGCCTCGACTCCGGGGCAGGTGCAGCGCGTCAGCCTGCGTTCGCCGGGCCGGTCGGGGCGGCCGCCGCTGGCGTGCGCGGAGGCCGTCGACGCTGTGCTCGCCGCCGACGTCGTGTTCCTCGGGCCGGGCTCGTGGTTCACGAGTGTTCTCCCGCACCTGCTCGTGCCGGGGCTGCACGACGCGCTCGTGCAGACGGCCGCGACGAAGGTGCTCGTGCTCAACCTTGTCCCCCAGCCGGGGGAAACCGCGGGATTCTCGCCGGAGCGTCATCTCGACGTACTCTTCGAGCACGCGCCCGATCTGCGGGTCGACGCGGTGATCGCGGACCGCGATTCCGTCCCCGACCCGGCGAATCTCCGCCGCGCGGCGGAACGGCTGGGCGGCCGGGCGCACCTGGGGGCGGTGGCCGACCCCGAAGTGGCGGGACGGCATGATCCTGATGCGCTCGCGTTGTGCATGCGGGAGGCTCTCGGTCTCGGCGGGGAGCACGGGGGAGGAGCGAAAGGCAGGGAGGGGCAGTAATGGCGATGACCGCCGCGGTGAAGGACGAGCTGAGCCGGCTGGAGATCACGAAGATCGGGCCGCGCCGGGCGGAGGTCGCGTCGCTGCTTCGCTTCGCCGGCGGGCTGCACATCGTGGCCGGCCGGGTGGTCGTGGAGGCGGAGCTGGACACGGGCTCGGTCGCGCGACGGCTGCGCAAGGAGATCCACGAGCTGTACGGCCACCATTCGGACGTCCACGTCATCACCGCCAGCGGCGGGCTGCGCAAGGGCACCCGGTACGTCGTGCGCGTGGTCAAGGACGGTGAGGGCCTGGCCCGGCAGACCGGGCTGATCGACCAGCGCGGCCGCCCGGTGCGTGGGCTGCCCGCGGCCGTGGTGTCCGGGGGAGTGGCCGACGCGGAAGCGGCGTGGCGGGGCGCGTTCCTCGCGCACGGGTCGCTGACCGAACCGGGCCGTTCGTCGTCACTCGAGGTGACGTGCCCGGGTCCGGAGGCGGCGCTGGCGCTGGTGGGCGCGGCGCGCCGGATGGGCATCCAGGCGAAGTCCCGCGAGGTCCGGGGAGCCGACCGGGTGGTGGTCCGCGACGGCGACGCGATCGGCGCGCTGCTGACCCGCCTCGGCGCGCACGCGAGCGTCCTGCAGTGGGAAGAGCGGCGGATGCGCCGCGAGGTCCGCGCGACGGCGAACCGCCTGGCCAACTTCGACGACGCGAACCTGCGGCGATCGGCCCGCGCGGCGGTGGCGGCGGCGGCCCGCGTGGAGCGCGCGCTGGAGATCCTCGGCGAGACGGCCCCGGACCACCTGCTGGCGGCCGGGCGCCTCCGGCTGTCCAACCGGCAGGCGTCCCTGGAGGAGCTGGGCCAGCTGTCGGACCCGCAGATGACGAAGGACGCGGTGGCGGGCCGGATCCGCCGCCTGCTGGCGATGGCGGACAAACGGGCCAAGGACCTGAACATCCCGGACACCGAGTCGGCGGTCACGCCGGAGATGCTCGAGGAAGAAGAAGCCTGACGAGGTCCCGCAGCCACGGTTCGGCGATCGCGGGTTCGCCGTTCATGGTCCGCGCAAGCCGTTCGCGGACGGCCGGCGTGCGCCCGGCTTCGACGATCGCGACCGCTTCGGCCAGCGCCCGGCGGGTGCGGTGGTCGTGGGCCGGCTCGCGGACGTCTTCGGCGGACCAGAGGTACCGGCCGAACGAGTCGGTCAGCTTCTGCTGGTGGTCGGCGAAGTAGCTGAAGACGGCGCTCTCGAGCGAGATGTTCCGGATGGCCCCGGCGGCCAGCTCGTGCGTCCACTCCGCATGCTGCTGCCACCGCCGGGTCTTCGGGCTGGTGTGCGTGCGGCGCGGCAGGCCGAGGAGCCGGATCCGGCGCACGGCGCCCGGCCAGTCCGCGCGTTCGTCGGTGGCCCAGTCGCGGAGGATGCCGATCAGCTGCCCGAAGGACCGGCCCGAGGACACCACGTCGACGAACACGACGGGCCGGGAACCGTGGGCGAGCGCGTCCGGGGCCAGTCCGTGCGCGGTCAGGTTCGCCCGCAGCTGCGCCACCTCGGCCGGGTGGAGCCGCCCGCCGAAGAGGCTGTCCATCGACGCGGTGGACAGCGGCAGCAGGTGCAGCCGGTCGGGGGCGGGCAGTGCTCCGCCGAGCAGGTCGAACACGGAGTCCGCGGACCGGCCGACGAAGTAAAGCTCGCCGTCCTCGGATCGGGCGAGCACCTTCGCGGCGCAGCTGATCAGCTCGTCGAGGAACCACAGGTCCGGCCCGGGAACGCCGTCGAGCAGCGAGCCGAGGTGGTCGGGCCGGATCAGGTCCCAGCGGAAGGGGCGCTTCGGCTCGATCACACCGGCATCGCGCGTTCGTACTCGGCCATCAGCTCCGCGAGCCGGTCCGGTCCCGCCGCGCCACCACCCGGGATGTCCCGGGCGGAGCGGCCGGCCGAGCCGTCGAGCACGAGCTCACCACGGCGGGCGAGGACGGCCGCGGTCGCGACGAGCCCTTCGAGGAGCGCCCGCTGGATCGGGTGCGACGTCGCGCGGTACTCGGCGACGAGCGCGCCGGCGAACGCCGCGAAGGCCGCGCCGTCGATGGGGTGGTCGTCGGGGTCGCCGGGCGTCACCGCGATCCCGGAGGGCCGCCCGGCCAGCGGGACCAGCGCCTCCGCGAGGTGCGTGAAGAGCGTGCCGGGGCCGTTGGACGGGTTCCACACGGAGTGGCCGTCGACGCTGAAGTACTGGCTCATCGGCGACGAGCCTAGTGAGCGGGAGTGCCGTGGTCAGCCGGTTTTCCGCCCTCCGCGTTAACGCGACCCGCCATCTCGTAACACCCCGGTAGCGTCGCGGAGCGGCCGACGAAACGCGGCACCCCGAACCTCGGAGGCGAACGAGGGAAGGGGAAACGCATGCTGCAGGTTTCGCCGGAAATCGGCACCTGGCTCACCCGGCGCAGCAGCAAGGCCGGTGACTGGACCACCCGGGAGCTCGTCGCGGCCAAACGCGGCACCACCGTCTCCGTCGTCATCCCGGCCCGGAACGAGGAAGCCACCGTCGGGGCGATCGTCGGTGCCATCCGCGAAGAGCTCCAGGGCAAGCTCGTCGACGAGATCCTCGTCGTCGACAGCCACTCGACCGACGCCACCGCCGAGGTGGCCGCCGCCGCGGGGGCCGCCGTCGTCGCGCAGGACGCCGTCTTCCCCGCCCTCGAAGGGCTGGCCGGCAAAGGGGAAGCGCTGTGGAAGGGCGTCGCGGCGACGAGTGGCGATCTCGTCGTCTTCGTCGACGGTGACCTGTACGACTTCACCACCGACTACGTCACCGGGCTGCTCGGCCCGCTGCTCACCGACCCGTCGGTCGCCTACGTCAAGGGCTTCTACCACCGCCCGCTCGGCACCGAAGCGGACGGCGGCGGCCGGGTCACCGAACTCGTCGCCCGGCCGCTGCTCAACATGTTCTGGCCGGAACTCGCCGGGTTCGTCCAGCCGCTCGCCGGGGAATACGCGGGCCGCCGCGAGGTGCTGGAGAGCATCCCGTTCGTCGCGAACTACGGCGTCGAGGTCGGGCACCTCATCGACCTGCTCGAACTGCACGGCCTCGACGCGCTCGCGCAGGTCGACCTCGGCCACCGCGCGCACCGCCACCAGAGCACCCAGGCGCTGGGCCGGATGTCGGGGCAGATCATGCAGACGCTCTTCGACCGCCTGGAACGGCACGGGCGGCTGGTCACGGCGGCCCCGCCGGCGACACTGCTCGCGCAGTTCCGGCGCGGGACGTCGCCCGGCGTCGAGCGTGAGATCGTGCTGACCGACCTCACCTCACCGCAGCGTCCGCCCCTGAACAGCCTGGCGCTGCGGGACATCGCGTAGCTCGTGTTCGGGCCGCCAGCCGGGCGGCCCGAACACGTAGCCCGCGCGCTCGCGCCACGTCCGGGCCGCGCGGAGGTCGCGCAGGATCGAGCCGTACTCGTGGAAGCCGACCTTGAGCAGGTGGTACGTCTCGATGTTCTTGGTCAGCCCGTACGTCGGCCGCTTGCCTTCGGGCACGAAACTGCCGAACAGCCGGTCCCAGATGATCAGGATGCCGCCGTAGTTGGCGTCCAGGTACTCCTCGTCGCTGCCGTGGTGGACGCGGTGGTGGGACGGGGTGTTGAAGACGTACTCGAACCAGCGCGGCAGCTTGCCGACCTTCTCGGTGTGCACGAAGAACTGGTAGACGAGGTCGATCGACAGCCCGGTCAGGATCAGCCACGGCGGGATGCCGCACAGCGCCAGCACCGACCAGAACGGCAGCTGGAAGTAGGGGGTCCACTTCTGGCGCAGCGCGGTCGAGAAGTTGTAGTGCTCGCTGGAGTGGTGCACCTGGTGCCCGGCCCACAGCAGCCGCACGCGGTGGCTGGCCCGGTGGTAGGCGTAGAACACCAGCTCCTGGCCGAGCAGCATGAGCACCCACGTCCACCAGTCACGCGGATCGAACTTGACCGGCGCCAGCTCGAACAGCGCCGCGAACACGACCAGCATCACCAGCCGGAACAGCGCGTTGACACCGACGGCGACCGTGCCCATCAGCATGCTCGTCCGGGTGTCGGCGACGCTGTAGCCGACGACGTGGTCGTCGTGGCCGAGCACGTGCACCGCGACGATTTCGATCGTGACGAACAGCAGGAACACCGGAATCGCGAACAACACGGGGTCGCGCAGGTGCGCCAGGAACTCGGCCACATCGCCTCCTCGGATCTGACCATGCGGTAACTTACCCTCGGGTCACTTTACGCACGGTAGGCTCTGGCGTGTGACGGAGTCAAGGCCGGTCGGGACCAAGGGGATGCCCCGCGAAGAGCGCGAGGCCCAGCTCGTCGTGGCCGGCACCGAGGAGTTCGGCCGGGCCGGGTACGCGGGCGCGTCGATGGTCGAGATCGCCCGCCGCGTCGGGGTCACCAAGCCGTTGCTGTACCAGTACTTCGGCTCGAAGGACGGGCTCTACCTGGCCTGCCTGCACCGCGCGGGCGGCCGTCTCACCGACGGCGTGGCGACGACCATGGCGGCCGGCGGTGAGCCCGACCAGATGCCGCTGAAGGTGCTTTCGGCGATCTTCACGACGTTCGACCACGACCGCTACGCGTGGCGCCTGCTGCGCGACGCGACCGTGCCGTCGTCGGGCGACATCGCCGCGGCGGCCGCGGACTACCGCCGCCGGCTCGACACGTTCGCCGTGCTCGGCGCCACGCAGCTGCTGACCTCCCGCGGCCTGGCCGACCCGGCGGACATCGAGGCCGTCGCGCAGGTGTGGACCGGGGTGGTCGACTCGCTGATCAGCTGGTGGATCGACCGGCCGGAGGAAGACGCCGACGCGATGACGGCCCGCTGCGCCCGGATCATGGGCGGCCTGTTCGGCTGGTGAGATCCGGCCGGGTCAGCCGCTCCCGGTCAGCCCGGCCACCGCCGCACGGGCCTCCGCCAGCAGCTGCGGCCGGTCGTCGCCGTACGCGTGCCCGGCCGCCGACAATGTCCGGCCCAGTGCCTCCAAGGAATCTTCGTGGGTGGCGGCGAAGATCGCCGGGAACGCCATCGCCTGCTGCAACGCGTTGTCGTGCCGGCCGTCCGGGGTGCGCACGAGCGTGTGCGGGACGTCCGGATCCGCCAGGAGCCGATCCCACGCCGCGGTCCAGTCGTCGAACGGCGGGGGCAACGGAATCCCGTCGTCGAGTGCGCGCAGGCCCTCGGCGATCCAGCCGACGCCGTCGAGCCGGGCCCGCTCGAACGCGAGGTGGGCCACCCGGCGGGCGAGCGCGCGGCAGATCTCCGGCCCGGCGGCGATCGCCGCCCCCACCAGGTCGCGGTCGAGCTTGGCGAACTCTCGCAGCGAACCCGGCGGCAGGTCGAGCACCGGTGAGGCCGGCAGCACCCCGCCCCACTCCCGGAGCAGCTGTTCGTGCTGCGCCTTCGCGCGCGCCTCTTCCTCGGCCTGTTGACGCGCTTCCCGACGAGCGGCGAGCTCTTCGTCCGTGGGCGGCGGAGGCAGATCCCGCGCGAAACCGTGCCAGTACGCCGCGATCGCGCTCGTTTCGCGGACGACGACGTCCGGCGCCGCCGGCGCGGGCCAGAACTGCAGCACGTAACTGTCCAGCGGGGGCTCGCCGCCGAGCCGGGTGTCGCGCTCGCGGCCCGCGTCCATCGCCGTGCCGCAGTAGCGGACGCGGTAGTCGCCGGGAGCCAGCTCGAGGTCCCACCAATCCGAGCCGCCCCAGGTGACGAGCACCGTCCGGCCCTCGGCGCGGAAGGAAGCCTCGACGACGTCCTCCCCGCCGCTGTCCGGAGGCTCGGACGAGTGCACCTCGGCGGTGAAGCCGACCTCGCCGGTGTGCAGCCCGGTGATGAGGAAGAGGGTGCCGGGCACCGCGGCCCCGCACAGCCCGTTGCGCTGCCCGGCGAAACACGCGTGCAGGTCGCCCCCGAACGGCTCTCCGTCCTCGTCGTGGACGTAGATCTGTCCATAGTGGACGTGAACGTCGCCGTGGACCACGGTTCGCATGGCGGTCAGCATGGCAGAGACCACCGACATTTTCGGGGGCTCGGGTGGCGGAGCCCCCGGCCTGGGGCGAAGGCCCAGATGTCACTACCGGTTTCGATTTGCCGCTTTTGTCTGCTTCTGTCGACACGGAGGGTGCTCTTCGCGAATTCGTTGCTCGAATGGCGTAGCGAAACTGCCCCGGTTCGCGATTAATCTGGGAAGCCGTCGCGTCGAGAGGTTGCCCCAATGCCCGAACCAGCCGCATCCATCCCGGCCGATCCCCGGCTCGCCGCGCGGTTCACCGAGGACCTGCTCGACGGCTGCCGGGTCCTGGCCAAGGATTACGGCTACCGGCCCGCCCAGTTCGAACGCATGGTGCGCGAGCACGGCGGCGTCGAAGCGGCCCGGTTGCTGCTGCGCGGGGCCGGCACCGCGGGCGGGTTCACCGTGCTCTGGGAGAAGAACCAGCTCGGCCGCAGCTCCGAAGCGGTCATGCTCCGCGAGGAGTACGCCGAGCTGTTCACCCCCGACGAGCTCCTGCTGGCTCGCCGCCGGCTGGAGGAACACGGCTTCGACGTCGACGCCCACCTGCGCCGGGTGGCGGAGTCGCAGTGAGGGCGGCGGGGGTGACCGGCGCCGCTCCGGTC
>NZ_JBHVXZ010000138.1:0-24679 GCF_042881395.1 Amycolatopsis sp. NPDC058278
CGGCCCCCCAGTACAGCACGCGCGCATCGCCCCCCCCGGCGCGGACCACCGGCCCGCCCATCGGTCCATCGGATGGGCGCTCCGGCGTTTTTCCCGGGGGTCTGGTTCGTTTCCGGGCCCCGGTGCGACTTCACCGGGGCGGGGGAACGCGGTCCGCCGGGATCGCTAGGTTGTCGTGGTGGTCGCAGAAGGAGGTCGACAGATGGCACGCCTGTTCGGAACCGACGGGGTCCGTGGCCTGGCCAACGCCGAGCTGACGCCGGAGCTGGCGCTGGCATTGGCGGCCAGCGCCGCTCGCGTGCTCGCTGCGCACGACCGCTCGCACCGGCCGGTCGCGGTCGTCGGCCGCGACCCGCGCGCCAGCGGCGAGATGCTGGAAGCCGCGGTCGTGGCGGGCCTCACGTCCGCCGGGGCCGACGTGCGCCGCGTCGGGGTGCTGCCCACGCCCGCCGTCGCCTACCTGGTCGGCGCGCTCGAGGCCGACCTCGGCGTGATGATTTCCGCGTCGCACAACCCGATGCCCGACAACGGCATCAAGCTCTTCGCCGCGGGTGGGCACAAGCTCCCCGACGGCATCGAAGACGAGATCGAAGCCGGCCTCGCGGCCGGCAAGGTCCGCCCCACCGGCGCCGGTGTGGGGCGCGTCACGGACGTCGAAGACGCCCTCGACCGCTACGCCACCCACCTGCTCGACGCCACGCCGAACCCGCTCGCCGGGCTCAAGGTGGTCGTCGACTGCGCCAATGGCGCTGCCTCCGCCGCCGCGCCCGAGGTCTACCGCCGCGCCGGCGCCGAGGTCGTCGCGCTGCACGCCGACCCGGACGGCATCAACATCAACCAGCACTGCGGCTCCAACCACCCGGAGAAGCTGCGCGAAGCGGTCGTCGCCCACGGTGCCGACCTCGGCATCGCCCACGACGGCGACGCCGATCGCTGCGTGGCCGTCGACTCCGCCGGCGAGCTGGTGGACGGCGACCAGATCATGGCGGTCCTGGCGCTCGCGCTGGCCGAGGCCGGCGAGCTGACCAAGGACACCCTGGTCGCGACCGTGATGAGCAACCTCGGCCTGCACCTGGCCATGAAGGCGCACGGCATCACGGTGCTCACGGCCGCGGTGGGCGACCGGTACGTCCTGGAGGAGCTGCGCGCCGGCGGCTTCGCGCTGGGCGGCGAGCAGTCGGGCCACGTCGTGCTCCCGGCGCACGCGACCACCGGCGACGGCCTGCTGACCGCGCTGCGCCTGATGAGCCGCATGGCCGAGACGGGCAAGTCGCTGGCCGACCTGGCGGCCGTGATGAACCGCCTGCCGCAGGTGCTGGTCAACGTGCCGGTCGCCGACAAGGCCGCGGTCGCCGGCTCGTCCGAGGTCCGCACCGCCGTCGGCGAGATCGAGGCCGAGCTGGGCGAGGAGGGCCGGGTGCTGCTGCGCCCGTCCGGCACCGAGCAGCTGGTCCGCGTGATGGTCGAGGCGCCGGCGCAGTCCACCGCGCAGGCCGCGGCCGACCGCCTGGCCGGCGTCGTCTCAGCGGTTTCCTGACGCGAGGGTGACCACGGCCTTCGCCGGGCCGTGGAACACCGGGTGGGTCTTCCAGCGGACTTCGTCCACCCGGCAGCCGCCGCCGAGGACTTCCGCCAGCGCCGTGAGGGCGATCTCACCTTCGGCCACCGCGACCCCGGAGCCGGGGCACGCGTGCCGGCCGAGCCCGAACGGCAGGCCGTCGGCCAGGGAGATCGCCACCGGGCCGTCCGGGCCGAACCGGAGGACGTACCGGGCGGGGCAGATCGCCGTCACCAGCTCGCGCACGGTCCGCGGACCCGAAGTCGCGAGTTCGAGGCCGGCGCACGCCAGGAAGTTCAGCGAGTTCTCGTAGGCCGCGTGCGCCAGGACCACCGGGTTGAACATCAGCTCGTCGTCGTCCAGCCGCCCGGCCGCGTGCGCCGCCCGCAGCGCCGTCAGGCCGCCCGGCCCGGCCGGGGCCCGGCTGAGCTGCACCGCCAGCCGGAACGCCGACGCCTGCCCCGCCCGGTCGGTGCCGCCGAAGACGTCGAGGTTCGCCGTCGTCGCCTCGAGGTGGTCCAGGAACACGTCGTCGAGGGGCACGCCCAGCACCGCCGACGTCACCGCGCCCGCCACCGGCCGCGCGAAGTCGCGCACCAGGTCGAACGACGTCCCCAGCCCGGCCACGGTCGTTTCGATCCCGGCCCGCAGGGCCTCGGGAATCGGCTCCAGCCCGGCGATGATCTCCCGCAGCACCGCGCGCAGGCGAGTGTGCTCGTCGCCGTCCCGCAGCAGCACGCTGGGCGAGCCGCCGCCGGGATCCGACGTCAGCCCGGGTGACCGCAGGGCCCGCGCGCACGCGTCGCGGCCGGAGACCACCCCGATGCCGTGCCGTTCGAACTCGTCCATCGCTTCGACACGGTAGGGCAGGATGGGACCGTGCCGCCCGCAGAAGTCCCGGATGACGTCCTGGCCACGCCGTTCACGGACTACCTGCTCCGCAACGCGGGCGAAGATCGTCCCGCCTTCACCTGCCGCACCTTCCCGGGACCCGCCGACCACACGCTGACCTGGCCGCAGGTGCTCGCGCGCGTCCGCGGAGTCGCCCGCGAGCTGCGGCGCGTCACTCGCCCGGGTGACCGGGTGGCGATCGTCGCCCGGCAGGACCTCGGCTACGTCACCGCCTTCCTCGGCACGCTCTACGCGGGGCGCGTCGCGGTGCCGCTGTCCGTGCCGACCGGCCGCACCGGCCGCGCCCGGATCGAGTCGGCCTTCGCGGACGCCACCCCGGCGGCCTGCCTGACCTCGACGGACTTCCTGGACAAGGTCCCGACGGCCACCGCGCTCGCCGTCGAGGACATCGAGGACGCCGGGCCCGGCGACGCCGAGCCGCCCGCCGCCGTGGCGATGACCGATCCCGCGTACCTGCAGTACACCTCCGGCTCGACGCGCCGCCCGGCCGGCGCGGTGATCTCGCACCGCGCGCTGGTGGCCAGCTGCTGGCAGACCACGCGGTGCTACCGCGCCGACGCGTCGACCCCGCTGACCGGCTGGGTGCCGTTCTTCCACGACATGGGCCTGATCCTGCTCATCGGCACGCCCGTCTTCCTCGGCTCGCGGTCGGTCTTCTTCACGCCGATGGAGTTCGTGCGCGATCCGCTGCGCTGGATCCGGCTGCTGGCCGAGCACCCCGGAGTCGTCAGCGCCGCGCCCAACTTCGCCTTCGACCTGGCCGCCGAAGCGGCGGGGGACCTCGAAGCCGCCGACCTCTCGCGGGTGAACTCGGTGCTCAACGGCAGCGAGCCGGTCCGCGCGGCCACCGTCGAGGCCTTCGAGCGGGCCTTCGCCCCCTTCGGGCTGCCGCGGGCCGCGCACAAGCCGTGTTACGGGCTGGCCGAGGCGACGGTGTTCGTCACGAGCGCGGGTGCCGAGGGGCCCACCGTGCGGGCGTTCGACGGCGAGCCGCGCGTGTCGGTGGGGCGGCCGTACGGTCAGCGGATCCGCATTGTCGACAAAGAGATCCAGGTGTCCGGGCCCAACGTCGCCGACGGCTACTGGGGCCGTGACGACGTGCTCGCCCCCGGCGGCTGGCTGCGCACCGGCGACCTCGG
The DNA here is from genome assembly GCF_042881395.1 of Amycolatopsis sp. NPDC058278. NCBI lineage: Bacteria > Bacillati > Actinomycetota > Actinomycetes > Pseudonocardiales > Pseudonocardiaceae > Amycolatopsis > Amycolatopsis sp. NPDC058278. Next base: position 3,610 of record NZ_JBHVXZ010000138.1, read on the forward strand.
CTTCGTCCACGACGGCGAGCTCTACGTCACCGGACGGCGCAAGGACCTGATCATCGTCGACGGCCGCAACCACCACCCGCAGGACATCGAAGCGACCGTCGAGGCCGCGCACCCCGGCATCCGGCGCGTCGCCGCGTTCGCCGTGCGGGACGGCCACGGCGAAGGCGTCGCGGTCGTGGCCGGCTGCCTCACCCGGGACGAGGCGGTCGAGACGGCCGTGCGGCGGGCCGTCTCGGCGGCCCACGACCTGCCGCTGCGCGCCCTGTGGCTGGTCCGGCCGGGGGAGGTGCCGCGGACCTCCAGCGGCAAGGTGTCCCGCGTCGCGGCTCGCGAGCGCTGGTGGGGCGAGAATGAGCGGCATGGCTGACCCGGGCACCTACGTCGACGAGATCCGGCGGATCATCAGCTTCGCGCTGGAGATCCCGCCCGAGCGGCTCGCCGACACGACGCCGTTCGACGACCTCGGCATGACGTCCCGGCAGCGGATCCAGCTGCTGGCGCGGGTCGAGGTGAACTACGGCGTCTCGGTCGACATCGACGAGCTCGACCGGCTGGTGGACATCCGCGGCGTCGCCGAGGTGATCGCCGAGGCGGTCACGGCGCAGCGCGCCGGCGGGTAGCTCCCGCCCGGGTGCACTTCGCGGAAGCCCAGGTCCGCCGCCCGGCCGGCCGCTAGACTCTGTGCATCTGCGACGGCACCGAACGGTGTCCGGGCGCGTCACAGTCCCGGAACATCAGCGAGGACTGGCACATCGCAGGACTGTGTGATCGAAGGGGGCAGCCACCATGCCGAACGGGTATGAAGCGAGTTCGGAGGCGATGACGCGGGCGCAGATCCGCCTGGCGGACGTCGCCGACGACCCGGCGGCCGAGGCCAAGAAGGTCGCGCCGACGGAGATCGTCGCCGTGGACTTCGGCCGCGTGCACCAGGAGAGCTTCGGCAAGTACAAGGCCGGGTTGGACGAGATCGGCGCGGGCCTGACCGGGCTGTCGAACGCACTGCTGAACCTCGGCGGCGGAATCGGGACCGCGGGCGGCAAGTACACCACGCAGGAAGCGAACGCCGGGGCGACGGCGAACCAGGCCGGGGGTAACCGCTGATGGCCGAATGGGCTGAGATCAAGAAGGTCCTCGACGACCCGAACGTGTCGATGGAAGCCAAGTCCAAGCTGATGGACGAATACGGCGAGGACACGTTCAACTTCAACGCGGAAGAAGAGGAATACGCGAAGAAGTACATCGAGGACTACTCCGGCTGGAACCCCACCAACGACTGGCTGCCGGGCTCCTCCTCCGATGTCGACGAAGCGCTGAAGGAAGCCCAGCAGGAAGCCGCGGCCAAGAACCAGGAACACCAGCGGCAGACCGCCGAGCGCGACCAGGCGAAGAAGAACCTCGACGGAATCGCCACGCCGACGCTGGGGGCCGGCGCGAAGAGTTCCGACGAACAGCTCGACCAGGGCAACGTCGCGGTCGACCTGCTGGCGAAGTGGACCGACGAGGTCTGGAACCAGATCAAGGGCGGCGAGAGCGAGAAGAAGAACTCCCAGACGGACCTCAAGGACAAGTTCCACGAGAACCGCGGGATCCAGTACCAGAAGTTCCTGAGCGACGCCGACGACCTCGGCAAGGCGCACAAGGTCGTCGAGGACACCCTCGGCAAGAGCGACACCGAGCTCCAGACCCTCTTCGGCGAGTGGAAGGGCAAGGGCGCCAACGCCGCGGAGATCAAGTACGACGAGACGATCAAGCCGCACGCCAAGGAGCTCTCGCAGCAGATCGACGGGGCGGCGAAGCTGATCCCGCAGACCGTGACGCAGGTCTACACCGCGGTCAAGAAGAAGGTCGACGAGGTCCTGCAGCTGCACCGCCCGGTGATCGCCGAGGCCGACATCCCGATGGCCAAGGACGTCCTCAAGGTCGCCAACGGCGACACCGGGGAATTCGACGACTTCATGAAGGTCGCGAGCTGGATCGACTCCGTCAACGCGAAGCACGGCAACCCGTCGAACCTCGCCGAGCGCCTGCAGAACGACGACTGCGGCTTCAACGACGAGAACAAGGAATACGGCCGCAACGTCTGCCGCTACTGGCGCGACGGCGCGTTCTCGACCGAGTACAAGAGCCTGATCGCCGCGTTCGACGGGTCCTGCAAGGCGGCCAAGCAGACCATCGACCAGCAGTTCGGCGCGCTGGCGCGGTACCTGGACGGCTACCGCAACCAGCTGACCGAGGCCAAGAACGAGGGCGGCGCCGACAAGACCGGGAACACCGGCAACACGGGGAACACCGGCAATACGGGAAACACCGGGAACACCGGCACCGGCAGCACGGGGAGCACCGGCAGCGGGAGCACCGGCAGCACCGGGAGCGGCTCCACGACACCGTCGGCAGCCGAGCCCCCGAAGGCCGAGGAGCCCGCGAAGCCCGAGGAGGGCAAGAACCCGATCACCGGGAAGCCCCTCGAGGTCGACCCGGCGACCGGCGAGCCGTACCCGATCGACCCGAAGACCGGCGAAGCCATCAAGGACACCGACGACACGGACACGGTGTCGGTCAAGAAGGGCGACAACACGATCTCGATGTCCGAGCCCGACAAGGAGGGCAAGCAGGACATCTCCGTGGACGACGGCCACGGCAACAAGAAGGACTACCACCTCGACTGGGGTGACGACGACAAGGCCGAGGCCGGCAAGGACGGCGCCGGCAAGGATGGCGCGGGCAAGGACGGCGCCGCCGGGGACAAGGCGTCCTTCGGGCCGCAGGGCAGCCAGCAGGCGGTCAAGGACGGCCAGCCCTCGGCCGACGGCTCCTACAAGCCGGGTGCGGACGGCAAGATCCACATCCAGGACGGCAACCTCAAGATCACCGCGGAACGGCCGGAGGGCCCGGACGGCCCGACGATCGTGACGGTCGACGACGGCAAGGGCGAGCCGACCACCTACACCCTGGACGAGAAGGACGACCCCAAAGCCGCGGACCTGAAGGCGGACGGCCTCAAGGCGGACGTCAAGCCGGTGACCGACGGCGCCGGCTCGGAGATCCGGCACGACGCGAACGCCGAGCCCCCGCTGGCGAAGGACCCCGCACCGCCCAACCCCGACCCGGGCTTCACGCGCAGCGAAGCGGCTTCGGGCACCGGCGGGTTCAGCGCGCCCGGCGGCTTCGACGGTGACCTCGGCGGCGGGGGCAGCGTCGGGGCCGAGCCCGCGGTGGCGACGGCCGACGCGGGCGCCGGGGCCGGGACGGGGACCGGCTCCGCCGACTCGACCACGACGGCCGGCGCGAGCGACTTCGGCTCGGCCGTCACCGGTGGCGGGTCACCGGACTTCGCCGGTGCCGTCTCGCTCGACCCGGGTGCCCAGACGGGCAGCGACACCTCGCTGCCGATGTCCGACGGCGGCGGGCTCGGTGCCACTCCGGTCGACCCCGGCATGCACCAGGCCGCCGCGAGCTCGTCGAGCTCGAGCGCGATGTCGGGCATGGGCGGCATGGGCATGATGGGCGGCATGGGCGGCGCGCCGGGCGGTGGCGGCGGCGACCAGCAGCGCGGGCCCAGCCAGTACCGCATCGAGGGCGGCGTGTTCGAGACGAGTGGCGCGAAGGGCCGCATCAGCGGCTCGCTCGACGACGAGGGTGACCGTTCGATCCGGTACGACCGGTGACGAGGGCCGAGGAGGGCCGATGAGCAGCGCCGAAGACCGGTATCGCGCGGCGATTTCGACGATGGAAGCGGCGGCACGGGAGCAGGACGAACAGCGGGGACTCCGCGAACGCCGGCTCGCCGAGGCCCAGCAGCAGGCCAGCGAGGGCATGCAGAAGGAGCTGGCCGCCGCGCAGAAGTACGCCGAGCACATGGACGAGCTCAACAAGCGCAAGCAGAGCGCGGGCGGCTGGGCGACGGAGAAGACGCTGGCCGACAAGTCCCGCGAGTCGCTGATGGAGTTCGGCGTCCACGAGGAAGAGGCGGGCACCGGCTACCCGAACTACCCGACGCCGAGCTACGGAACCCCGGTCGCGGCGCCGGTTCCGCCGCGGCCGGAACCGGCACCGGAACCACCGGCGGCGCCCGAGCCGCCGAGGCGGGGGCGGCACGCGCGTCAGCCCGACGACGAGGACGACTTCTCCAGCACCAGCTGGCTGGTCTGACCGGAAGGGCCCGGCTCCGGCCGGGCCCTTCCCACGTCAGTGGGCGGGTTCTTCTTCCCGCTCGATGGGCGCGCGCTTGACGTCCGCCTCGAGCAGGGGCCGGTACTTGTCGGTGCCGGTCAGGTGGGTCAGGAAGAACGCCGTGAACAGCGCGCGCGTGAGCTGCTGGGTCTTGCGGTGCGGCTTGCCGTGCATGAACAGCTGCGACCAGTGCCGGCCCTCGGTGACGCCCAGGTGGGACGCCTTGCCGAGGAACCGCAGCTGAACGTCGTCACCGCCCCAGGCGCCCGCGATCGCTTCGGCGTGCGCGACAGCGGGGGCGACCAGGTCGGCTTCGGCGGCGAGGTGCAGACCGGGAACGGTGATCGCCGTCGCCGACTCGGTGGCCGGCGGCAGCGTCTGGGCCGCGGTGATGGTGGCGACGGCCTTGATCCGCGGGTTGTCGCTCCGAGCGTCCTGCGCCGCGGCGAGGACGGCGGATCCGCCGCCGGTGGAGTGGCCGGCGAGGCCGAGCTTGGCGGGGTCGACGCTGATGCCGTCCGGACCGAGCCGGACGGTCGTGACGACGTCGAGGGTGGTCAAGAGGTCGGCGGCGAGCAGCCGGTGCGAGGGCAGCGGCCCGCGCTGGGTGGCCGGCGCGGCGGCGACGATGCCCCAGCTCGCGAGGTGGCGCAGCAGCTGCTGGTACCGGTCGGGTGGCTGCAGCCACCCGTGCCCGAAGGCGACGGCCGGCAACCCGAGCCCGGCGCGCGGCGTGAAGACCACGCCGGGCAGCCCGACCAGGGCGAGGTCGCCCCGCAGGACCTCGTGCGGACCCGGATGTGTCAACTCCGCGAGCAGCTGCTTGGGCTTGCTGGCCATGGTCGCCAACCCTACTGTGCGGACCCCGCCGCGGCTCGCCCGCCGCCCCGGCGCGCCGCCTGCTCGCGCGCTGCCTCGGTCACCCCAGCGCCCAAGGTGGCGCCGGGTGCGTGTGGCGCACCCGGCGTGGTGCCGGGTGGCCCGCGGGGGCGCCCCCGTTTTCCACGTTACCGGCCGCCACCGACGGTTTCGGTCGCCCGCGCGTCCCGAGGTCTCGGCCGAGCCGCATTGGTTCGAACCACGCGTCGCGCTTTTCCGCAGGTCGGAGGGTGATCTCGGACCCCGTCAACCGGCTGGATATCCCTCGTTAGGCTGGTGAGCGTGTGTGGAATCGTGGGATATGTCGGGCACCGCCCGGCTCTGGACGTCGTCCTCGGCGGGCTCCGGCGCATGGAGTACCGCGGTTACGACTCCGCCGGGGTCGCGGTCCTCGACGGCGCCGGCGCGCTGACCGTCGAGCGCAAGGCGGGCCGGCTGGCCAACCTGGAAGGCCGGCTCGACGAGGTCGGCCGCGAGCACTTCGGCGGCACCGCCGGCATGGGGCACACCCGCTGGGCCACCCACGGTGCGCCGATCGACCGCAACTCGCACCCGCACCGGGACGCCTCGCAGCGCGTCGCCGTCGTGCACAACGGCATCATCGAAAACTTCGCCGCCCTCCGCGCCGAGCTCGAAGCCGACGGCATCGAGATGGCCAGCGACACCGACACCGAAACCGCCGCCCACCTGGTGGCCCGCGCGTACACCGAAGGCGACACCAAGGGCGACCTCACCGCCAGCGTCGCCGCCGTCTGCCGCCGCCTCGAAGGCGCGTTCACCCTGGTCGTGACGCACGCCGAGCACCCGGACACGATCGTGGCCGCCCGCCGGTCTTCGCCGCTGGTCGTCGGGGTCGGCGAGGGCGAGCACTTCGTCGCCTCCGACGTCGCCGCCTTCATCGAGCACACCCGCGAGGCCGTCGAGCTCGGCCAGGACCAGCTCGTCGTCATCACCCGCGATGGCTACGACGTCCTGGACTTCCACGGCGACGCCGCCCAGGCCAAGCCGTTCACGGTCGACTGGGACCTCTCCGCCGCCGAGAAGGGCGGCCACGAGTACTTCATGCTCAAGGAGATCGAGGAGCAGCCCGAGGCGCTGGCCAACACGCTGCGCGGGCACTTCGAGTCCGGCCGGATCATCCTCGACGAGCAGCGCATCTCCGACCAGGACCTGCGTGACGTCGACAAGGTCTTCGTCGTCGCTTGCGGATCGGCCTACCACTCCGGCCTGGTCGCCAAGTACGCCATCGAGCACTGGACGCGGCTGCCGGTCGAGGTCGAGCTGGCGTCGGAATTCCGCTACCGCGACCCGGTCCTCGACCGCGACACGCTGGTCGTCGCCGTGTCGCAGTCCGGCGAGACGGCGGACACGCTGGAAGCCGTCCGGCACGCCCGCGAGCAAAAGGCGCGCGTCCTGGCCGTCTGCAACACCAATGGCGCGCAGATCCCGCGCGAGTCCGACGCCGTCCTCTACACCCACGCCGGGCCCGAGATCGGCGTCGCCTCGACGAAGGCGTTCCTCGCCCAGATCGCGGCCAACTACCTGGTCGGCCTGGCGCTGGCGCAGGCCCGCGGCACGAAGTACCCGGACGAGGTCGCGCGCGAGTACGCCGAGCTGGAGGCCATGCCCGCGGCCGTCCAGAAGGTACTGTCCACTGTGGAGCAGGTGCGGGACCTCGGTCGCCGGATCGCCGACTCGAAGGCGATCCTGTTCCTCGGCAGGCACGTCGGTTTCCCGGTCGCCCTCGAAGGCGCGCTGAAGCTCAAGGAACTCGCGTACATGCACGCCGAGGGCTTCGCGGCCGGCGAGCTCAAGCACGGCCCGATCGCGCTGATCGAAGACGGCCTGCCGGTCGTCGTCGTGATGCCGTCGCCGAAGGGCCGCGCGGTGCTGCACTCGAAGCTCGTGTCGAACATCAGCGAGATCCAGGCGCGTGGCGCGCGCACGATCGTCATCGCCGAAGAGGGCGACGAGACGGTCCGGCCGTTCGCCGACGAGCTCATCGAGGTCCCCGCGGTGCCGACGCTGCTGCAGCCGCTGGTGTCCACCGTGCCGCTGCAGGTGCTGGCCGCGGAGATCGCCCGCGCCCGCGGGTACGACGTCGACAAGCCGCGTAACCTGGCGAAGTCCGTCACTGTCGAGTAGTTGCGGGAGGCCCCGCCGTGCAGGGAATCTGGACCACGGAACGGATTCGTGAGGCGGAGGGACGGGCGTTCGCCGTCACGCCCGAGGGCGAGCTGATGCGGCGGGCGTCGTTCGGGCTCGCGGTGCAGCTCGCGGACTTCCTCGACGACCACACCGGCGGCGTGTCCGGCCGCCGGGTCGTCCTCCTGGTCGGCTCGGGCGACAACGGCGGTGACGCCCTGTGGGCCGGGGCGTTCCTGCGCCGCCGTGGAGTCGCGGTGACGGCGATCCTGCTGAACCCCGCCAAGGCGCATCCGGCGGGGGTGAAAGCCCTGCGCCGCGCCGGCGGCCGCGTGGTGTCCGCCGAGGACGGTCCACAGTGGATCGCGAAAGCGGACGTCGTGGTCGACGGGATCGTCGGCATCTCCGCCCGCGGCTCACTGCGGCCCGATGCGGCGCGGCTGGTCGAGCTGGTCGAGGCCCCGATCGTCGCGGTCGACCTGCCCAGTGGCGTCGACCCGGACACCGGCGCGGTCGACGGGCCCGCGGTCAAAGCCACCCGCACGGTCACGTTCGGCGCGCTCAAGCCGGTGCACGCGCTGGCGCCGTCGTGGTGCGGTGAAGTCGTGCTGGTCGACATCGGCCTCGAACTGACGGACCCCGATCTCCGGCGGCTCGACATCGTGGACGTCGCCGCGGCCTGGCCGGTGCCCGGCCCGGAAGACGACAAGTACAGCCAGGGTGTCGTCGGCGTCGCGGCGGGTTCGGCGACCTACCCGGGCGCGGCGGTGCTGGCCGCGGGCTCGGCGGTCCGCGCGACGTCGGGTCTCGTGCGGTACGCGGGCCACGCGGCGGACACCGTCCGCGCGCAGTGGCCGGAGGTCATCGCGACCGGCACGGTGGCCGACGCGGGCCGGGTCCAGGCGTGGGTGGTCGGGCCGGGCATCGGCACCGGCTCCGAAGGACGGGATGTCCTGCGGCACGTGCTGGGCCGGGGCGTCCCGGTCTGCGCGGACGCCGACGCGACGACGATCATCGCGAAGTCCCCGGAGGTCCTGGACGCCCGCGACCCGGACACGCCGCTGGTCCTGACGCCCCACGCGGGCGAGTACGAGCGCCTGATGGGCCGGAAGCCGGGGGCGGACCGCGTGACGGCGGCGCGCGAAGCGGCGAAGAAGTACGACGCGGTGGTGCTGCTGAAGGGGCACGTCACGGTGATCGCGGCCCCGGACGGGCGGATCGCGGTGAACCGTCCCCGAGGAGCCTGGCTGGCCACGGCCGGTTCGGGTGACGTGCTGTCGGGCCTGGTGGGCGCCCTCCTGGCGGCCGGCTTGGACCCCTGGCTCGCCGCCGCCGCGGCCGCCGATGTGCACTCGCTCGCCGGGGCCATCGCGGCCCAGAACGCCCCGACCTCGGCGTCCGGCCTGGTCCACGCCATCCCCGAGGCCATCCGGTCGATCCGCTCACTAACAACCTGAGAAGACTTATCGAGTTCTCTGTTAACTTCGCGCGATAAATCTGGTAAGAAGTCCGTGTGAGCGGCGGCACAGCAGCATCCGGAGACCGGAAGACCCGGCCGTCCGATGCTGTCGTCGAGCGGCGGCGGCAGGACATCCTCGATCACGTCATCGAGGAGGGCGAGGCCCGGATCGACGACCTGACGTCGAAGTTCAAGGTCAGCCTGATGACCATGCACCGCGACCTCGACGACCTGGCCGAACGCCGGCTCCTGCGCAAGCTGCGCGGCAAGGTCGAGGCCTACCCGGCGCTCACCATCGAGAGCGCCGCCCGCTTCCGCGACACGCTCCACCACGGCGAAAAAGAAGCGCTCGGCGAGGCCGCCGCGAACCACGTGCAGCCCGGCCAGACCGTCTTCGTCGACGACTCCACCACCCTCCTCCCGCTGGTCAAGCGGCTCGCCGAGATCGACGCCCTGACCGTCGTCACCAACTCGCTGCACGCCGCCCGGCTGCTCGGGCCCCAGGTCGAGGTCGTACTCGCCGGCGGCCGCTACAGCCACGAGTACGACTCCTGCGCCGGGCCCGAGGTCCTCGACCTGCTCGACAGCATCCGCGCCGACGTCTCCTTCGTGTCGGTCACCGCCGTCGCCGTCGGGCGGCTGTTCCACCCCGATCGTGACTACGCCGAGCTCAAGAAGGCCGCGCTCAAGGTCGCGAACCACACCGTCCTCGTCGTCGACCACTCGAAGTTCGGCCGCACCGCCACCTACGCGCACGGCGACGTCGGCGACTACGACCTGCTGATCACGGGCCAGGCCACACCCACCGAGGAGATCGAGGCCGCGCTGAACGCGGGCACCGCGATCGAGATCGTCGAACACGTCGCAGAGGGGCAGCCCTATGACAGCTGAACTGGTCGCCGGCATCGACTCGTCCACGCAGTCGACCAAGGTCGTCGTGTGTGACGCCGCCACCGGCGAAATCGTCCGCACCGGCCGTGCACCGCACCCCGACGGCACCGAGGTCGCTCCCGCCGCCTGGTGGGACGCCTTCAAGGAAGCCACGAACGGCCTGCTCGACGGCGTCACGGCCATCGGCGTCGGCGGCCAGCAGCACGGCATGGTCACGCTGGATGAAAACAACGACGTGGTCCGGCCGGCGCTGCTCTGGAACGACACCCGGTCCGCGCAGGCGGCCCTCGACCTCATCGAGGAGCTCGGCGGGCCGTCGGCCTGGGCGAAGTCCGTCGGCTCGGTGCCGGTTGCCAGCTTCACCGTCACGAAGCTGCGCTGGCTGGCCGACAACGAGCCGAAGCTCGCCGACCGCGTCGCGCGCGTGCTGCTCCCGCACGACTGGCTGACCTGGAAGCTCACCGGCGGTGACCCGGTCACCGACCGCGGCGACGCCTCCGGCACCGGCTACTTCTCGCCGTCCGACAACGCCTACCGCCTCGACGTCCTGAGCCACGCCTTCGGCGGCCGGACGCCGGAGCTGCCCACCGTGCTCGGCCCGGCCGACGCCGCCGGCCACACCCCGGACGGCGTGCTCGTCTCGGCCGGCACCGGCGACAACATGGCCGCGGCGCTCGGGCTGGAACTCAAGCCCGGCGACGCCGTCGTCTCGCTCGGCACCAGCGGCACCGTGTTCGGCGTCGCCGAGACCGGCGCGGCCGACGTCAGCGGCGAGGTCGCCGGGTTCGCCGACGCGACCGGCCGCTTCCTCCCGCTCGCCTGCACGCTCAACGCCGCCCGCGTCCTCACCGCGACGGCCGCGATGCTCGGCGCGACGCTCAGCGAGTTCGACCGGCTCGCCCTGACCGCCGAGCCCGGCGCGGGCGGGCTGACGTTCCTGCCGTACCTGGACGGCGAGCGCACCCCGAACCTGCCCGGCGCCACCGGCTCGCTGGCCGGGCTGACCAGGGACAACATGTCCCCGGAGAACCTCGCGCGCAGTGCCGTCGAAGGCATGCTCTGCGGCCTGGCCGCGGGCCTCGACGCGGTGCGCGCGCACGGCCTCGACGTCCAGCGCGTGCTGCTGATCGGCGGGGGCGCGCAGTCGCGGGCCGTCCGCGCGGTCGCGCCGCTGGTGTTCGGCGTGCCCGTGCAGCTGCCCGAAGTCGCCGAGTACGTCGCGCTCGGCGCGGCGCGGCAGGCGGCGTGGGCCCTGGCGTCCAGCGCGGAACCCCCGTCCTGGCAGGAGAACCAGAAGCTCCGGCTCGAGCTGGACGAGCCGACCGAGGCGCAGCGCGCCGCGGGCCACCGGATCCAGCAGCGCCACCTCGAAGCCCGCGAAGCGGCTTACGGGGTCCGGCGGAATCTCGGAGAGGACTGACCGATGGCTTCCATCACCTACGACAAGGCGACCCGGCGCTACCCGGGTTCGGAGCGTCCCGCGGTCGACGCGCTGGACCTGGAGATCGCCGACGGCGAGTTCCTCGTGCTGGTCGGCCCGTCCGGCTGCGGCAAGTCGACCAGCCTGCGCATGCTCGCCGGCCTCGAGGACATCGACGACGGCGCCGTCTGGATCGGCGAGCGCGACGTCACCCAGCTGCCGCCGCGCTCGCGGGACATCGCGATGGTGTTCCAGAACTACGCGCTGTACCCGCACATGACGGTCGCGCAGAACATGGGCTTCGCGCTGAAGATCGCCGGGCGCCCGGCGTCCGAGATCAAGCAGAAGGTCCTCGAGGCCGCGAAGCTGCTCGACATCGTGGACTACCTCGACCGCAAGCCGAAGGCGCTCTCCGGTGGTCAGCGCCAGCGCGTCGCGATGGGCCGCGCGATCGTCCGCGAGCCGCAGGTCTTCCTCATGGACGAGCCGCTGTCGAACCTCGACGCCAAGCTGCGTGTGTCGACGCGTACGCAGATCGCCGCGCTGCAGCGCCGCCTCGGCGTCACGACGGTGTACGTCACGCACGACCAGGTCGAAGCCATGACGATGGGTGACCGCGTCGCGGTGCTGTCGGACGGCCTGCTGCAACAGTGCGACACCCCGCGCGCCCTGTACGACCGGCCCGCAAACGCTTTCGTCGCCGGGTTCATCGGCTCGCCGGCGATGAACCTCGCCACCGCGAAGCTGACCCAGGACGGGGCGAAGGTGGGTGGCGCGCGCGTGCCGTTGACCCGCGAGACGATCGCCGCGGCCGACGGCGACACCGTGACCCTGGGCTTCCGCCCCGAGGCCCTCGAGGTCGTGACGAACGAGGAGGGCGCCCTGCCGGTCAAGGTGGACCTGGTCGAGGAGCTCGGCTCGGACGCCTTCGTCTACGGCAAGCTCGCCCAGACCGACGCCGACGACACCCGGCCCAACGTCGTCGTCCGGGTCGACCCGCGCACGCCGCCGGCCATGGGCGACACGCTCCACCTGCGGATCCGCCCCGACGAGCTGCACGTGTTCTCCGCCACGTCCGGGGCGCGCCTGCCCTGACCTCGGGTCATGGGAAACTGGAGGGCGCCATGTCCTCCAGTTTCCCCCGCGCCCAGGTCGACATCGACCTCGGCGCGATCCGCCACAACCTCACCCTGCTGGGCGCCCGCGCGCCCGGCTCCCAGGTGATGGCCGTGGTCAAAGCCGACGCCTACGGCCACGGCGCGCTGCCGGTGGCGCGCGCCGCGGTCGAGGCCGGGGCCACCTGGCTGGGCACCTGCTCGCTCGGCGAGGCACTGGGTCTTCGCGCGGCCGGGATCAAGGCCCGGCTGTTCAGCTGGCTGGACACCCCGGACGTCGACTTCGGCGCCGGTATCGAGGCCGACGTCGACCTCGCGGCCAGCTCGCTGGGTGAGCTTCGCCGCATCGCGGCCGCGGCGAAACCGGGTACTCCCGCTCGTGTGCACCTCAAAATCGACACCGGCCTGTCGCGCAACGGCTGCCCGCCCGCCGCGTGGGCCGAGCTGGTCGAAGCGGCGGCCGCCGAACCGCGGGTCGAGGTCGTCGCGATCTGGTCCCACCTCGCGTGCGCCGACGAGCCGGAACACCCCTCGATCGACCTGCAGGCCAAACGCTTCGCCGTGGCCTACGACGCCGCCCGGGCCGCCGGGCTCGACCCGATGCGGCACCTGGCGAACTCCGCGGCCCTGCTCACCCGGCCGGACCTGCACTTCGACGTCGTCCGGCCCGGCATCGCGATGTACGGGCTGAACCCGGTGCCGCAGCCGGAAGACCTGCGCCCGGCCATGACGTTCCGGTCGGCCGTCGCGCTGGTCAAGCGCATCGAGGCCGGAGAATCGGTGTCCTACGGGCACACCTGGACCGCTTCACGGGACACGAACCTGGCGCTCGTCCCGGCCGGCTACGCCGACGGCGTCCCGCGTTCCCTTTCGGGCCGCATGGACGTACTCCTCGGCGGGCAGCGCCGGCCGGTCGCCGGGCGGGTCTGCATGGACCAGCTGGTGGTCGACTGCGGTGACTACGAGCCCGCCGTCGGCGACGAGGTCGTCCTCTTCGGCGACGGCGCGCACGGCGAGCCGACCGCCCGGGAGTGGGCCGACAAGCTGGGCACCATCGACTACGAGATCGTGACCTCGATGTACCGCCCGCGGGTCCGGCGCCGGTATCTGGGGGCGAGCTCGTGACACCTTCACGACGATTGCTGGCCATCGCCGGCGGGGTCGGGGCCCTGGCCACCGGGACCGCCGCCGTCATCGCCGTCGCCGCGCAGCAGCGGCGGCACAGTGAGGATCCGTACGTGGACGAGCCGCTGGGGGAGCTGAAGCCCGACCGCACTTCGACGGTCGCGGCCGAGGACGGCACGCCGCTTTCGGTCGAGGAGATCGATCCGGAAGACGGCGGCGAACCGGAACTGACTGTCGTGGGAGTACACGGCTTCGCGCTTTCGCGGCGCTGCTGGCATTTCCAGCGTCGTGACCTCGCGTCGCTCCGGCTGCCTCGCGTGCGTCAGGTGTACTACGACCACCGCAGCCACGGGCTGTCCGGCGCGGCTTCGACCGAGACGTCGACCATCGAGCAGCTGGCCCGGGACCTGGACTGCGTGCTGCGGTCCGTGGTGCCGGAGGGGCCCATCGTGCTGCTGGGGCACTCGATGGGCGGCATGGTGATCATGGAGCTGGCCGCCGAGTTCCCCGCGCTGTTCGAAGAGCGGGTGGAAGGTGTCGCCTTCATCGCGACGGCGGCGGGCGAAGTCGGCGCACGCGGATTGCCGCGTTCGCTGCTCTCGAAGTACAACCCGCTGACGCGCGCGGCCGGCGGGCTCGCCGGCTGGCAGCCGGGGCTGGTGGAGTTCGTCCGCGCGGCGGGTGGCCAGCTGACGCGCCAAGCCGTGCGCCGGCTGGCGTTCGGCAGCCGCGACGTCGCCCCGCGGCTCGTCGACTTCATGCTCGAAATGCTGGAAGTGACGCCGGTGCGCGGGCTCGTCAACTTCATCGACACCCTCGGCAGCCACAACCGCTACGCCGCGCTGGCCGGCCTCAAGCACGCGGAAGTGCTGGTCATCGGCGGCGATTCGGACCGGTTCACGCCGTTCGCGCACGCCGAGCGGATCGCGGCCGAGCTGCCCGACGCGGAGCTGGTGCGCGTCCGCGGCGCCGGCCACATGGTCCAGCTCGAGCAGCCCGAGCTGGTGAACAGCCATCTGATCGACCTCCTGCAACGCTGTTCCGGTGTGGACGGCGAATCCTCGTCCCGGCGAACCTGGTGGTGGCAGCGTTGAGCATGGTGTTTCCCACGCCCGAAGAGACCATGGACTTCGGGCGGGCCCTCGGCCGCGCCCTGCGCGCGGGCGACCTGGTCCTGCTGGCCGGGCCGCTCGGCGCGGGCAAGACGACGCTGACCCGCGGCATCGCGGACGGCCTCGGCGTCGGCGGCCGCGTGAGCTCCCCGACGTTCGTCCTGGCCCGTGTCCACCCGGCGGGCTCTCTTGGTGTGCCGTTGGTGCACGTGGACGCGTACCGCCTGGGCGGCGACCTGTCCCAGCTGGACGACCTCGACCTGGACACCGACCTCGAGCGTTCGGCGATCGTGGTCGAGTGGGGCGAGGGTTCGGCGGAGCGACTGTCGGACGACTACCTGGTGGTCCGGATGGACCGCCGCGAGGACGACGTCCGCGAGGTGACCCTGGAGCCGCACGGCACCTGGGCCGACCGCACTCCGGAGCTGGTGCGGGCGTAAGTCCGCACACTGCAGAACTGCCGGAGGGCAGCGACCGCCGTGTGTCCACGGTGGTCGCTGCCCTCGGTAGCTGCTCTCAGCCGCCGTTGTACTGCTGGTAGGCCGGTGCCCGGAACGCCCGGGTGCCGGCGCCCGCGATCTTGTCGACCGCGCGCAGGAACTTCGGCCCCATCTTCGCGGTGGCCTGCCGGACCGGGTGCGTGGCCCCGAAGTCCTCCGGGTTCGCCTGGCCGTGCGCGAACATCGAGTAGATCAGCACCGGCTTGCCCGCGGCGTCGAACATGATTCCCGCCTCGTTGCGGCCGTCGTTCAACCAGCCCGCCTTCGTGGCGATCCTCGCGCGGTCGGCGGACGACATCTCACGCCGGATGCCGTCGGTGAACGCCACCTGCGACCGCAGGAGGGACAGCAGGTAATCCGTCGACGCCGGGCTCAGCAACGTGCCCGCGATCAGCGCCTTCAGCAGGTCGTGGGTCTCGCGCGGAGTGGTCTGGCCGAGGAAGTAGCGGTTCGGGTTGGCCACCGGCGTCACCTGGGTCTTGGGGAAGCCCTTCGCCACCAGGATCTGGTTGATCTCGGCCGCCGGGACCACGAGCCCCACCAGCCGGACGCACGTGTCATCCGAGACGGTGAGGAACAGCGACAGGACGTGACCCAGTGTGAACGCGCTCGGGTACGCCTTGTCCAGGATGATGATGCCGTCGCCACCCGGCACGACGATGCTCGCCGGCACCTGGACCTGCTGGTCCAGCGTGAGCAGGCCACGGTCGATCTTGTCCATCAAGGTGACCGCGACGGCCACCTTGTTCACGCTGTACGCCTCGACGACCTCGTCGGACGCCACGTCGACGGCCACCTGGTCGGCCACACTGATGTAGGAGTTCCAGATGCCGCCTGCCTCAGCGGCCGCGTTGTCGTAGACGCGCTTCACCTTCTGCCTGGCCCGGTCCGGTGTGGCCGGGCTGGCCTCGATGTCTGCTTCCTGCGCGGACGCGGGAGAGCCGGTCAGAACGCTTCCAGCGACGACAGCGGTCCCCAAACCGAACGCCGCTCGCCTGTTGAGTCGATACCCCATCGCAAGATCCAACCACTCGCCGCCCAACGGCCGCTACCTCATCGAGGAATACCGTGCCGCCGGCGGCCGCGACGTCGATCAGCGAGCCGGACCCACCACCGCCCGCGCCACCCCCAGGTCCACCAGGTCCTGCGGCCGCAGGTGCAGCTGGTTGGCGATGTCCGGCACCTCCGAAGCCGGGCGCTTGAGGATCGCCGCCGCGGCTTCCGGTGAGGTCACCGAGAAGTACGCGTCCGGGGCCACCCACGTCGAACCCGCCGCGGCGAACGCCAGTGCGCCGCCCGAGCCGCCTTCGCCGATCACCAGCGTCGTCACCGGGACCGAGGCCGTCGCCACCGCCTCGAACATCTCCGCGATCGCGCCGCCCGCGCCGGCCTGCTCCGCCGCCGCGTCGTTCGCCGCGCCGGGGGTGTCGACCAGCGTCAGCACCGGGATGCCCAGGCGCGACGCCAGCCGCACCAGCCGGGCCGCCGTCCGGAACCCCGACGGCAACGTCGGCGTGCCGCACTGGGCCGCGTACGCGACCGTCCGCCCGTCGCGCCGGCCGAAGCCGCACGCGACACCGGGATCCGCGCCGCCGACGCGGTCGCCGCTGATGTCCTGCCGCCAGTCGAAGTACGCGTCGAGGTACTCCGCCGCCCGGGCCCGCGATGGTGACCGCGCCGCCTGAACCGCTTCCCAGCCCGTCGAAGGCACCGAAACGGTTCGCAGCGCGGACGGCGGCGGAGCCGCGGCCGTCGAATGCGCGGTCAGCAGCCGCAGCCACCGTTCCAGCGTCGTACCGAGTGCCTCCGGGGCCACGACGGCGTCGACCTGACCCCAGCCGAAGTGCGCCTCCGCGGTGTACGCCTCCGGCGAGCCGGCCGGGCGCACCCGCGAGCCCGCGAACCCGACCTGCGCTTCCGGCAGCGCGAGGACGACGTCGGCGCCCGCGCCGAGCGTCGCCCAGCCGCCGCCGGTCGTCGGGTCGCGCAGCACCGAGAGCTGCGGGATGCCCACCGAACGCGTCAGCGCCGACGCCCGCGCCACCCGCTGCAGCTGCATCAACGCGCGCATGCCCTGCTGCATGCGGCTGCCGCCGGTCGCGATCAGCGAAACCACCGGCAGCCGCACGTCGCGGGCGTGCGCGAACGCCGCTTCGATCCGGTCGCCGGTGCGCTGCCCGAGTGACCCGCCGAGGAACCCGAACTCGAAGGCGATCAGCACGGCTTCGACGTCGCCGATCTTCGCCGTCCCGCAGAGGACCGATTCCTTCTCACCCGTGCGCTCTTCCGCGGCGGAACGCGCTTCCCGGTAGCCCGGCCAGCCGATCGGGCCGTCGGCGGGCTCCTCGCGCAGCGGGGTCGGGAACTCCGTGAAACCGCTTCCGATGGCGCCGACGATCTCGCGCGCCGGCAGCCTAGGCACCGAGCGCCCGCTTCATGACCTTGCCCATGTCGTTGCGCGGCAACGCGTCCAGGTACCGGACGACCCGCGGGCGCTTGTGCGGTGCGAGTAGTTTCGCGACGTGGTCGGCGAGCTCGTCGGCGGCCGGTGGCTCGCCGGAGGGCACGATCCACGCGACGATCCGCTCGCCGAGGTCGTCGTCCGGCTCGCCGGTCACGGCCGCTTCGGCGACGCCGGGGTGTTCGAGCAGCGCGTTCTCGATCTCGCCTGCGCCGATCTTGTAACCGCCGCTCTTGATCAGGTCGGTCGCCTTGCGCCCGACGATCTTGACGTACCCGTCGGCGTCGCGCGTCGCCATGTCGCCGGTGCGGAACCAGCCGCCGTCGAACGCGGCCGCGGTCGCGTCCGGGCGGTTGAGGTACTCGGTGAACAAGTTCGGGCCGCGGACCTGGATCTCGCCGACGCTCTCGACGTCGTCGAGCACTTCGCCGGCGTCACCGACCAGCCGCAGTTCGACCCCCCGCAGCGGGACGCCGACCGTGCCGGGCTTGCGCTCGCCGTCCGCGCGGACGCTGGTGTTCATCAGCGTCTCGGTCATGCCGTAGCGCTCGACGACCTGCTGGCCGGTCGCCGCCGTGATCCGCTGGTGGTCGTGCACCGGCAGCGCCGCGGACCCGGAGACCAGCAGCCGGGCGCGCTTGAGCGCGTCGGCGAGCGTGGCGTCGGAGCCGACCTCGCCGGCGATCCGGTGGTACATCGTCGGGACGCCGAACAGCATCGTCGCGCCGGCCGCCAGCTCCCGCGCGACGCCCTCGGTCGAGAACCGGCCGAGGTGGCGCACCGAGCCGCCGCGGCGCAGCGGGCCGAGGATGCCGAGGATCAGCCCGTGCACGTGGAACAGGGGAAGCGCGTGCACCAGTGTGTCCGCGTCAGTCCAGCCCCAGGCGTCTTCCAGGGCGTCCAGTGTGGTCGCGAGCGCGCGGCGGGGGAGCACGACGCCCTTCGGCGGGCCGGTGGTGCCCGAGGTGTAGACGATCAGAGCGGGGGACTCGGCGTCCGGTTCCTCCGGGATCGAGGTGCCCTCGCCGGTGAGGGGGATGTCGCGGCGCGGCAGGGCGGCGAGGCCGGCGGGCAGTTCGGCGCCGGGTTCGGCCAGGACGAGCGCCGGTTCGCTGTCGGCGAGGATGTGGGCGAGCTCGCGCTCGCCGATCTTCGGGTTGAGCGGCACCGCCGGCACCCCGGCGAGCAGCGCGGCGACGACCGCGACGCTCGTGTGCACGGTCGGCGTCGCCCACACGGCCACCCGGCCGGGTGGCAGGTCACGGGCGAGACCACTGGCGACGGCAGCGAGGTCGTCGTAGGACAGGGCGTGGTCGCCGAAGCGCAAGGCTTCCTTCGCGGCGCCGGCGACGAGCGTGGGGAACAAGGGGTCGGGCACCGCGGGGACCTCCCAGTGTCGGACTCGATCAGCACGTTACCGCGCGGATCGATCCCCTGCAGCAACCAGCCGAAGGCGCTGGTCGTAGGCTGGGACACCGTGTTGGTACTGGCGATCGATACTTCGACCCCGGCGGTGACCGCGGGCGTCGTCGCGCTGGAGGGCGGCCTGGTCGAGACGCGCGGTGACCGCGTCACGGTCGACCCCCGCGCCCACGGAGAGCTGATCACGCCGCACGCGCTGGCCGCCGCCGAGGCCGCCGGGGTGACGCTCAAGGACCTCGACGCGATCGTCGCCGGCGTCGGCCCCGGGCCGTTCACCGGCCTGCGCGCCGGCCTGGCCACCGCCGCCGCGCTCGGCCACGCCCTCGGCATCCCGGTGTACCCGGTCTGCAGCCTCGACGCACTGGCCGCCGACGTCGCCCCGGGGGACAACGCTTTCCTCGTGCTCACCGACGCCCGCCGTCGCGAGGTCTACTGGGCCGCCTACGACGCCGCCGGCCGGCGCACCGACGGCCCGCACGTCCAGCGTCCCGCCGACCTCGAGACCGACGTCGAGGTGGCGGCCGGGGACGGCGCCCTCCTGTACGCCGACGTGCTCGACGTCCGGCCGGTCGAGCCGCGCTTCCCGTCGCCCGCCGGGCTGGTGAAGGTCGCGAAGGACGCGTTGCTGGCGAAGGAACCGCCCGCGCCGCTGACCCCGTTGTACCTGCGCCGTCCCGACGCCGCGGAGCCCGCGGCGCCGAAACGGGTGACCGCTCCGTGAGACTCGAACCCCTGCGCCGCATGGACATCGCCCGGTGCGTGGAGATCGAGAAGATCCTGTTCCCCGGCGACGACCCGTGGAGCGCCCGCGCCTTCCACTCCGAACTGGACGCGGGCAACTTCTACCTCGCCGCGCGCTCGGACGAAGGCGGCGAGCTGCTCGGCTACGCCGGGCTGGCCGTCGTCGGTCGCCGCCGCGGCGAGTACGAGGCGACCGTGCACACCATCGGCGTCGCGCCCGAACACCAGGGCCAGGGCATCGGCAAGGCGCTGCTGCAGGCCCTGCTGGCGCGGGCCGACGAGTTCGAGGCGCCGGTCTTCCTCGAGGTCCGCACGGACAACACCACCGCGCTCGCCTTGTACGAGCGCCACGGCTTCGAACGGCTCGGCATCCGGAAGCGCTACTACCAGCCTTCCGGCGCCGACGCGTACACGATGGTCCGCCCGGCGCGGACGCGAGACGGGGTGGCGGGCTGATGGCACGCATCATCATGGGCATCGAGAGCTCGTGCGACGAGACCGGCGTCGGGCTGGTCCGCCTGCACGACGACGGCACGGTCGAGCTGCTCGCGGACGAGGTGGCTTCCAGCGTCGAGCAGCACGCCCGCTTCGGCGGCGTGGTGCCCGAGGTCGCCAGCCGCGCGCACCTCGAAGCGATGGTGCCGACGACCGAACGCGCGTTCGCCACGGCGGGCCTGACACTGTCCGATGTGGACGCCATCGCGGTGACGGCCGGCCCGGGCCTGGCGGGCGCGCTGCTCGTCGGCGTCTCGGCGGCGAAGGCGTACGCGACGGCGCTGGACGTTCCGCTGTACGGCGTCAACCACCTGGCCGGGCACATCGCGGTCGACACGCTGCAGCACGGGCCGTTGCCCACGCCGTGCCTGGCGCTGCTGGTTTCCGGCGGGCACACGCAGCTGCTGCGCGTCGACGACATCGCGTCGTCGATCACCGAGCTCGGGTCCACTGTGGATGATGCGGCCGGTGAGGCGTACGACAAGGTCGCTCGCGTGCTCGGCCTGCCTTACCCGGGCGGCCCGCCGATCGACAACGCGGCCAAGAACGGCAACCCGGCGGCGATCGCGTTCCCCCGTGGCATGACGGGCCCGCGAGATGCTGCGTTCGATTTTTCCTTCTCGGGGTTGAAGACATCGGTCGCGCGTTGGGTCGAAGGAGTTTCGCGGCGCGGCGAGGAGATTCCGGTGGACGACGTCGCGGCGTCGTTCCAGGAGGCCGTTGCGGACGTGCTGACCGCGAAGGCGATCCGCGCTGCTAAGGAGCAGGGGATCGACACGATGGTGATTTCCGGTGGGGTGGCAGCGAATTCGAGGTTGAAGGAGCTGGCTGCGGAGCGTTGCGCGGTCGCGGGTATTGAGCTGCGGGTTCCTCGGCCGAGGTTGTGCACGGACAACGGCGCGATGATCGCGGCATTGGGTGCGCATGTGGTGGCGGCGAAGCGGCCGACGGCGCCGCTGGACTTCAGCGCGAACCCGGCGTTGCCGGTGAACGTGGTGTCGTTGTAGCTATCGGGCGGTTCTCGTCAGCAGCCGCGGGCGACTGAGCCGGCGTTTCCCCGCCACCCCGAAGCCTGATTGTGACTACGGCCGGCGGCACCGGGTCAAGGCGGGAAAGCGTGCCTTGACCCGGCGCC
>NZ_JBHVXZ010000139.1:0-24536 GCF_042881395.1 Amycolatopsis sp. NPDC058278
CTGCCGGACCTCGCCGGTGGCGACGTCGACGACGTGGACGTGCTTGCGCAGCGTCCGCAGCAGCCCGGCGCCGTCGGCCTTGAAGTCGAGCCGGTCGGCGACCACCGGGGCGCTCGCACGGCGGGCCCGGGCCGCGTCGTCGGCGCCCACGTGCTCGGCGGTGTAGAGGGGGGGGGCGTAGGGGTTTTGGGCGCCGTCCGGCCGCCAGACCGGGGTCCCGGCGCCGAGCGGAAGCGTGGTGAGCTGCTCCGGCTCGCCACCGCCGGTGGGCAGCAGCCACAGCTGCGCGGGGCCGTCCTGGGCGCGCAGGAACGCGAGCCGCGTGCCGTCGGGTGACCACGCCGGCTCGAGGTCGGCGGGACCGCGGGTGAGCCGGCGCGCCTCGCCGGATTCGGTCGAGACCAGCCAGAGCGAGCGGGTGTCGGTGTCCCGGTCGCGGTCGGCGGTGCGCAGCACGTACGCGATCCGGCTGCCGTCGGGCGAAATCGCCGGGTGCTCGGGGAACTCGAAGGCGTGCAGGTCGTCGGTGCCCGGACGTCGGGTCATGCGGATCTCCTCGTGGGATGGCTCGCGGCGTAGTGGCACGCCGCGGAGTGGGGCCGGGCCGCCGCCTCGTCGGCCGGATCGGCGGTGACGCAGACGGTGCGGTCGGCGTGCACGAGCGGCCCGACCGGACAGCGCGGGTGGTAGCGGCAGCCGGCCGGTGGGTGGTTCGGGTCGGCGGGTTCGGTGTCGGCGAGCGCGTCGGTGCCGGTGTCGTCGAGCAGGCCGCGGTGCGCCGAGGGTGCGGCGGCCAGCAGATCCCGGGTGTAGGGGTGCTTCGGCTCGGTGAGGACCTGCTCGGCGGGACCGGCCTCGACGATCCGGCCGAGGTACATCACCGCGACGACGTCGCTGACGTACCGCACCACGGCGAGGTTGTGCGAGAT
Organism: Amycolatopsis sp. NPDC058278; assembly: GCF_042881395.1. Lineage (NCBI taxonomy): Bacteria > Bacillati > Actinomycetota > Actinomycetes > Pseudonocardiales > Pseudonocardiaceae > Amycolatopsis > Amycolatopsis sp. NPDC058278. The sequence goes on from NZ_JBHVXZ010000139.1 coordinate 930, forward strand.
GAACAGCATCGACAGCGCCAGCCGCCGCTGCACGTCCCGGACCAGGTTGAGCACCGCGCCCTGCACCGAGACGTCGAGTGCGGAGGTGATCTCGTCGGCGACCAGCACCTTCGGCCGCCCGGCCAGCGCCCGCGCGAGTGCGACGCGCTGGCGCTGCCCGCCGGAGAGCCGGCCGGGCAGCGCCGCGGCGCTGCCCGGGTCGAGGTTCACCAGTTCGAGCAGCCGGGCGACCTCGGCCCGCCGCTCGGCGCGGGACGTGCCCGGCGGCATCGCCTCGGTGATGGACTCGCCGATCGCCATCCGGGGGTCCAGCGACGAATACGGGTCCTGGAACACCATCTGCAGTGGCCGCCGGCGGGGCAGCCGCCGCACGTCGACGCCGTCGAGCAGGACCCGGCCCGCACTGACCGGCGCGAGCCCCGCCGCCGCCCTGGCGAGGGTCGACTTTCCGGAGCCGGACTCGCCGACCAGGCCGACGACCTGTCCGGACGGGACGGTCAGGCTGACGCCGTCGACCGCGGTCAGCTTGCCGTAGCGGACGCTCACCGCGTCGAACTCGAGCGCGCTCATGCGCTCGCCTCGCTGACGCTCGGCGCGGCCTGAGCGGACGGCGCAGTGTTGAATGATTCGCTCGCAGGCTCGCTCATGCGGCACCCTCCTCGTGCGACTGTCCGGAAAGGACGGTGACCTGCGGGTGCCAGCAGGCGACCCGGTGGCCGCCGGTCGCCGGTTCGAGGACCGGGTCTTCGGTGCGGCAGCGCTCCGAAGCCACCGGACACCGGGCGGCGAACGCGCAGCCTCCGGGTAGCTGGCCGGGTTCCGGCGGGCGGCCGGGGATGACTTCCAGTGGCCGGTCGCGGTCGGTTTCCAGGTCGACCGTGGTGGCCAGCAGCGCCCGCGTGTACGGGTGCCGGGCCGGGCTCCCGGTCGGCAGGTCCTCGACGATCCGGCCGGCGTACATCACCAGCATCCGTTCGCACGTCTGGGAAACGACCGCGATGTCGTGGCTGATCAGCAGGATCGCCGCGCCCTCGGTTTCGCGCGTGCGGGCCAGCAGGCGCAGCACCTGCCGCTGCACGGTGACGTCGAGTGCGGTCGTCGGCTCATCGGCCACGATCAGCTTCGGCCGGCCCATCAGGCCCATGCCGATCATCGCCCGCTGCCGCATGCCGCCGGAGAACTCGTGCGGGTACTGCCGGGCACGCCGCTCGGCGGCCGGGATGCGCACCGCGGCCAGCCGGTCCACCGCGCGGGCGAACGCCGCACGCCGCGACAGGCCGTGGTGCTGCTCGGACACCTCGGCCAGCTGGCCGCCGACGCGGCGGGCGGGGTTGAACGACGTCATCGGGTCCTGGAACACCATGGCCAGCGCCGTGCCGAGTTCCCGGTCCGAGGCGGCGGCCAGGGGCTTCCCGGCGAACTCGAGCCGGTCGGCGGTGACCACGCCGGGCGCTTCGACCAGGCGGGACACGGCCAGCGCGGTCAGGCTCTTGCCGGAGCCGGATTCGCCGACCACGCCGATCGCTTCGCCGGCGCGGACGCTGAAGCCGACTCCGCGCACCGGTACCGTCCAGCCGTCCGGGCCGGGGAACGCCACCCGGAGGTTCTCCACCACCAGCACCGCGTCCGCGGGCGGCTCCCCGAGCGCCGGCCGCGCCGCCGGGAGCGGCGGTGCCCCCCGCCTCCTCGCGCGGGTCCGGACTCCGACCACCGCGGCGACCGTCTCCCCGACGAGGTTGAACGCCAGCCCGGCGAGCACCACCGCCGCGGCGGGCGCGAGCGCGGCCGCGGGGTTGACGTAGATGCCGTCCAGGCCCTCGCGCAGCAGGCGGCCCCAGTCGTAGTCCGGGGCCTGCACACCGATCCCGAGGAATGACAGCCCGGCGAAGGCGAGCAGTGCCGAGCCGGCCCCGATGGTCGCGTTGACGACGAGCGGTTCGCCGATGTTCGGCAGTACGTGCCGGGCCAGCAGCCGGACCCGGCCGACGCCGGCGATCCGGGCCGCGGCCACGAAGTCGCGCCCGCTGACCGACGCCGAGAGCGTCTGCACGAGCCGCGCGAACGCCGGCGCCGTCGCGAACCCGATGGCCAGCACCGCGCCCTGGGTGCCGACGCCGAAGATCACCGCGAGGAACAGGGCCAGCAGCAGCCCGGGGAACGCGACGGCGATGTCGACGACCGCGGTGAGCAGCCGGCCCGCCCGGCGGGGCAGCACGGACGGCAGCGTCCCGAGGACAACGCCGCTGCCGGCGCCGATCACGGTCGCGAGCAGGGCCAGCCCGACCGAGAGCCGGGTCGCCACCAGGGTGCGCAGCAGCAGGTCGCGGCCGAGGGAGTCGGTGCCGAACGGGTGCGCCCCGGACGGTCCCTGGCCGATCGCGTCGGTGTCGATCGCCGCCGCGCCGCCGCCCCACAACAGCGGAGCCAGCGCCGCCAGGACGACGACGAGGGCCAGCAGCACCGCCGAGCACGCCCCCACCGGCGTGCGCAGGGCCGCCGCCCACGTTCCGCGTCTCGCCATTTCACGCCTCCCGAATGGCCGAGCGCGGGTCGAGCAGCCCGAGCACGACATCGACCAGCAGGTTCACCAGCAGCACGCCGACGCCGTAGACCAGCACGATCCCCTGGACCAGGGGGTAGTCCTTCTGCAGGATCGACTGCACGATCGTCGAGCCGAGGCCGGGCCAGGCGAACACGTTCTCCACCAGCACCGTGCCCGCGACCATCCCGGTCAGCATCAGCCCGCCCAGCGTCAGGGTCGCGGTCAGCGCGTTCGGCAGCGCGTGCCGGACGTAGACCAGCCGCGCGGGCAGCCGCTTCGCCCGCGCGGTGCGGACGAAGTCGGCGCCGAGCACGGAAAGCAGCTCCACCCGGACGATCCGGGCGAGCACCGCCGACGGCCCGGTGGCCAGGGCCGCGACCGGCAGCACGTACCCGCTCGCGTCGTCGCCGCCGGCCACCGGGAACCAGCCGAGACCGACCGCGAGCAGCGCCACCAGCGCGACCGCCACCAGGAACTCCGGCACGGCGGCGAGGAAGACGCTCACCGACGTGAACGCCAGTTCGCTGCCCCGGCGGCGGCCGCCGCGGGTCAGCACCGCGAAGACGACGCCGACCGGGATCGCGACGGCCACCACGACGGCGAAGGCGGGGATCGCCAGCTGCAGGGTCGCCGGCAGCCGGTCGCCGATCACCTCCGTGACCGGCTGGCCGCTCGCCATCGACGTCCCGAGGTCGCCGGTGAACAGGCCGCGCAGGTAGTGCCCGTACTGCACCCACAGCGGGTCGTCGAGGCCGAGTTCCAGCCGCTTCGCCCGCACCAGGTCGGCCGGGGCGGTCATCCCGAGCGCCGCGCGCACCGGGTCGCCCGGGACCAGGTGGATCATCAGGAAGGCCGCGGTGACCAGCGCCCACAACGAGACGGCGAACCGGGTCAGCCGCCGGGCGGCGAACGCCGGCCACGGCCCGCCGCGCGGCCGCGCGGGCGCCACCGCGGTGGTCATCGCGCGTACATCCGGATCGACGACGGCGTGACGCTGCCCTGGCTGACGTCGAACCGCGCACCGCTCGCGTAGTACGGCACGACGGAGTCGATGTAGGGCACCACGTCGACGTGCTTGACCAACGCCGTCTCCGCGGCCTGCCAGGCCGGGCAGCTGGCCTCGCCGCTCATCGCGGCCGCCCGCTTGACGCCCTGCTCGTACTCCGGGTTGGCGATGTGGGCGAAGTTGGTCCCGTCGGGGGCCACCGGCCCGGACACGAACGGGACCAGCTGGCTGGGCAGCGTGAGCCCGACCGGCCCGAGCGAGACCTCCCACTCGCCGGTGCCGAACAGCACCTGGGACAGCCCCGGACTGTCGACGGCCTTGAGCGTGACCTCGGCGCCGAGGGACTTCCAGGTCTGCTGGGCCAGTTCGGCGGTGGGCGCCATGTTCGGGCCGAGCTGGGTGCCGTAGAGGACGGTGAGCGCCAGCCGCTTGCCGCCCTTGGCGCGCACGCCGTCCGGACCCGCTTTCCAGCCCGCACTGTCCAAAGCGGACGCGGCCGCCGCCGGGTCGTGCGCGGGCAGGTGGCCGGTGACGGTGTCGCCCGAGCACGCCTTCGGCTCGGCGGTGACCAGGCCCTGCGACGGCTTGCCGGTGCCGTTGGTCAGCACCTTGCCGAGCTGGGCCAGGTCGAGGGCCTGGGTGAGCGCGCGGCGCACGGACTCGTCCTGGCCGGGGCGCCCGGCGGCCTGGTTGTAGAAGATTTCCCCGAGCGGCGCGAGGAAGTCCGCGTGGTAGAGCTTCCGCGCTTCCAGCCGCTGGCGGTCCGGCCCGTTGATCTGGCTCGCGTTCAGCTCACCGGAGAGCAGCAGGTTCGCCGCCGTCGAGGTGTTCGGGATGACCCGGGCGACGACCTTGTCCGGCAGGCCGGCCTGCTGCGCCTTCCAGTCCCCCGGACCCCACGTGTAGTCCTTGCGGCGGGTGAACGTGTAGTGGTCGTTCGGCACGATCTCGGAGACGGCGAACATGCCGGTGCCGCTGCCGCCCTTGGCCAGGAGTTTCCGGTCGGCCAGTCCCTTGCCGCAGACGATCGGCAGGCCACCGGCGTTGCGGAGCAGGAACGCGTCGGGCGCGCCGCTGGTCACGGTGACCGTCCGGGTGGCTTCGTCGGCGGTGGCCTTCGTGCCGGGCGCGATCGTCAGGCCGGCGAAGGGCGACTTGTTCGCCGGGTCGCCGACGAACACGATGTTCGCGGCGACGTCGGCGGCGGTCAGGGGACCCCCGTCCGCGCAGGTGATGCCGGGCCGCAGGGTGAACGACGCCGTGGTGGTCGTGGCGTCCCACTTTTCGGCCAGCGCGGGCAGCGGCTTGCCGTCGGGGGTGAGTTCGAGCAGCGAGTCGTAGAGGAACCGGTCGACCTGGCCGGTCACCGACAGCACCGACATGTGCGGGTCGAGGTTGCCGGGGTCGGACGCGATCCCGACGGTGAACGTCTTGCCGTCGGCCAGGGTGCCGCCGGCCGCATCGGCGCCACCCGGTCCCCCGCAGGCCGTGGCCGCGAGAGCGAGTGCGCCGAGCAGGACCACCGCCGTCCGTGTGCCAAACCGGGGCTTCGCCCCGGGCCGGGGGCTCCGCCACCCGGACCCCCGCAAGAAATGGGTGCAGGTCATGGGGTTTCCTTCCGCAGGTGGTCCACGGCGAGGCGGCCGGCCCGGCCGATCGCCGCGTCGATGGCGGGTTGCCGTTCGGCCAGGGAGTTCGCGCGGGTGAAGGCCGCGACGGCGAAGCGGCGGCCGTCCGGGAAGGACACGACACCGGCCTCGTTGCGGACCGCGGGCAGCGTGCCGGTCTTGGCCGCGATCGCGACGTCCGAGCCGAAGCCGGACGACAGGCGGTGGGGCCAGATCTGCCGCGCCATCATCGAGCGGACCCGCTCGCACGCCGCGGGTTCCCCGGCGCGGTCGGTCCACACGGCGTCCAGCAGCTCGGTGAGCTCACGCGGGGTGGACGACGTCGTGCGTTCGGGGTCCAGCACCGCGAGCTTCCACGTCTGCTCGGGGGTCGCACCGGCGAACACGGCGTCAATGTCGGCGCCTTCGGCCGCGCCGAGGTCGGCGGACACGGAGGCGAACAGGTCCTCGCAGCAGCCGATCAGCCGGGTGCGCCGCAGGTCCAGGTCGGCCAGCAGGCGGTCGACGGCGTCCTGGCCGATCCGGTGGTAGAGCACGTCGGTGGCGGCGTTGTCGCTCATCGTCAGCATGAACAGCGCGAGGTCGCGCCAGCTCAGCTCCACGTCGTCGGCGCAGCCCGCGGTGCCGATGCCGCCGATGCGGTAGCGCGGCCCGACGCGGGTCCGCTCGGTCTCGTCCAGCCGTCCGGCGGCCACTTCGCGGGCGTAGGCGACGGCGACCGGGATCTTGAACACCGACGCCAGCACCACCGGGTCGTCCGCGCCGACGGCCACGTCCGGCCCGCCGCCGATCTCCCGCGCGTGCAGGAACCCGCGCGCATCCGCTTCGGCGAAGACCCCGGCGATCTCGGCCTCGACCGCACTCACGCGCTCACCCGCCGATCGGCCCGGCCGGTGTGCAGGTACAGCGCGCGGCCGGTGCCGTCGTCCCCGACGAAGGCGTGCGGCACGTACATCCCCTGCATCGGCTCGGCCAGGATCAGCGTGTCGCCGTTCATCGCGACCAGCTCGGTCTTCTCCGGCCTGGCCAGCTCCGCGAAGATCCCCTTCGGGACACGCTCGACCCAGACGCGGCCGTCGTCGTCCTGGCTGACGACGATGTCCGCCACCGACGACGAGTACTCGCCGACGTACCGCGAGGCGTCGACGCGCGGCGCGGCCGGGTCCGGCACCGGTGGCGCGGCCAGTTCGATGCCGGTCAGCTCGCGCAGGACGTGCGCGACGACCTCGGTGTAGACGGCGATCGTGTCGCCGCCGTTGGTCAGCAGGGCCACCGCGACCCCGTGCTCCGGGGCCACGCGCAGGAACGCGGACTGGCCGATCGTGCCGCCGTCGTGGCCGACCACCGTCCCGCCGGGCGAGTCGAACAGCGACCAGCCGAGCCCCCACGCGTCGCCGAAGATACCGAGTTCCGGCAGCTCCACCAGGCGTTCCCGCATCGCACGGGCACTGTCCGCGCTGAGCACGCGAGTACCTTCGGGGCCTTCGCCGTCCCGCAGGTGCATCGCGGCGAACGTGACCAAGTCCCGCGGGCGCATCGCGAGCATCGAGCCCGCCGGGGCGTTGGACGGCGTCAGCGCCCAGGTGCTCGCGGGTTCGGGGTCGGCGCCGGGCGAGGACGTCAGGTGCCCGAGCGCGGCGCGGAACCGGATCGCCTCGTACGGGCTCGGCGCCGCGTGCGTCAGGCCGAGCGGGGTGAACAGGTGGTCCTGGAGGCATTCGTCGTAGGTCTTGCCGCGCAGGACTTCCACGAGCCTGCCGAGCACGCAGAACGCGGCGTTGTTGTAGGAGAACATCTCGCCGGGGGCGAACAGCTGGGGCACGTCGCCGAGGGTCGCGACGTACTTTTCGATGCAGTCGGCGCCGCGGCCGGTGTCGGTGAAGATGTCCCCCTCGAACCCGGCGGTGTGGCACATCAGCTGCCGGACGGTGATCCGCGCGGCCGCGTCCTCGTCGCCGAGCACGAATTCCGGCAGGTACTTCCGGACCGGCTCCTCGATGTCGAGGACGCCTTCGTCGACGAGCTGCATGGCCAGGGTGGTCGTCCAGACCTTGGTGATCGACCCGATCTGGAACAGCGAATCGACGTCCGCTTCGACGCCGGTGCCGGTGTTGAGCACCCCGGCGGCGTGGTCGATGATCTCGCCGCCGGCGTACACGGCGACAGCCGCGCCGGGCACGTGGTGCTCGGCCAGCAGGGCGGGGAGCCGGGTGTGCAGCCAGGCGGAGAGTTCGGGGAGTTTCGGCATGGGGACCTCTCGTTTCGCTAGGCGAGCCAGGACTTGGCGGTGGTCACCTCGGCCAGCCGCCCGGGGATCGGGGTGACGCCGAGACCGGGCCCGGACGGCACCGGCAGCCGTCCGGCCTCGAGCACGAACGGTTCGGTGATGTCGGTGCGGTAGAACCGGTCCGACGCCGAGGTGTCGCCGGGCAGGGTGAACCCGGGCAGCGACGCCAGCGCGACGTTGGCGGCCCGGCCCAGCCCGGTTTCGAGCATCCCGCCGCACCAGACCGGGATGCCGTGCGCGGCGCAGACGTCGTGCACCCGCCGCGCTTCCAGGTAGCCGCCGACCCGGCTCGGCTTGATGTTGACGATCCGGCAGGCGCCGAGCCGGATCGCGGCCGCGGCCGACGCCGCCGACACGACGGTCTCGTCCAGGCAGATCGGCGTCCGGAGGTGCTTGGCGAGCTCGGCGTGGCCGAGCACGTCCTCCTCTTCCAGGGGCTGCTCGATCAGCAGCAGCCCGAACGGGTCGAGCCGCTGCAGCTGCGGCACGTCCGAGAGCGTGTACGCCGTGTTCGCGTCGACCTGCAGCAGGATGTCGTCGCCGAAGCGTTCGCGGACCGCGCGCACCGGCTCGACGTCCCAGCCGGGCTCGATCTTCAGTTTGATGCGGAGGTACCCGGCGTCGAGGTAGCCGCCGACGACGTCCACCAGCTGCGGAATCGAGTCCATGATCCCGACCGACACCCCGCACGGCACGGAGTCCGATGTGGACCCCAGGGCGGTGCCGAAGGACAGGCCGTGCGCTCGCAGCTCGGCGTCGAGCACGGCCATTTCCAGCGCGGCCTTGGCCATCCGGTGGCCCTTGAACTTCGCCAGCAGCGGCGCGACCTTGTACGCCGTGAGGTCCCCGGCGGCGAGGAGGGCCGGCACGAGGAAGGCCTGCAGCACGTGCTCGACACCGTCGATGTACTCCGAGGAGTAGAGCGGGCCGGCCATCGCCCCGCACTCACCCCAGCCTTCGCCCTCGGACGTCACCGCCCTCAGGAGCAGCAGTTCGCGTTCGGCCTGCGTGCCGAACGACGTCCGGAACGGGGCCACGAGGGGCAGCCGCACGCGGAGGAGTTCCACACCGGTGAGTTTCACGACGAAGGCTCCTTGGTCAGCACGTACCAGCCGGCACGATCGAATCCGGTGACCGAGGCACCCCCGGCGAGCAGGCCGCCGAGCACCTCCCGCAGCGCGACCCGCCAGGCCCGGCCCTGCTCCGGGTCGGTGCGCCGGAGCGCCTCGATGTCCGGCGGGACGGCGACCAGCACCACCGGCGCGTCCGCGGAGCCGGTGACCGGGCGGCCGTCCGGGCCGGCCGCCAGCGCGACGGCGGCTCCCCCGGCCCGCAGTGCCGCCGCGTCCACCCGGTCCGGCCGGCCGGCGGCGGCCGCCCGCACGGACGGGCTCGCCAGGTCCCAGGCGACCATGAGGCGGTCGGTGGCGCCGGTGCCGTTGATCCCGTCCTGCATCGGGCCGTAGAAGTCCGGCAGGTAGCGCGCCGGGCGGGCCGCGAGCTTGGTCAGGTTGAAGTGGGCGTTGCGGCGCACCAGCGGGTCGAACGTCCAGGAGATCACCGCGACCCCCTGGCGCAGCGCCCACGCGCGTTGGTGCAGCTTGAGCGCGAAGCCGATGCCGCGGCCGTGCCCGGTGGTCGCGACCCCGGCGATGTGGCTGTGCAGTCCTCCCTTCGCGGGTTCGCCGAAGAACCCGAAGCAGGCGCCGAGCAGCTCGGGTCCGTCGAACGCCCCGGCGACGTAGTTGCCCGCCGAGGCCATGGCCCGCAGCAGTTCGGCCGTCACGAGCGGGTTTCCCGGCGCGGGTCGCCAGATCGATTCGAAGAGCCGGGACACCGCGGCCAGGTCGGCGACCTCGGCCAGGGTCCGGATCCGGACGCCCGAGGCGAGGGCGGCACCGGCCGCCGCGGCGGCCGCCTCGTCCCGCAGCGGCGGGGCTGTGTTCGTCACGACTTCTGTCACGCCCACCATCCTTTCCGGATGCTCGCCGCCGGTCACCGTTGTCCCGCACCGGATTCACCGGGCACGTTCGTCGGCGCGGACGAAGTTCCCCGCGCCAGCACGGTTTCGGTGAGCGCGGCGAGCAGCGCGGTCCGCCGGGGCAGCTCCGCGACGACGACGTGTTCGTCGTCGGCGTGCGCTCCCCCGCCCACCGCGCCGAGGCCGTCGAGCGTCGGGATGCCCAGCCCCGCCGTGAAGTTGCCGTCCGACGCGCCGCCGACCGCGGCCCGGGTGAGCGGTCCGATGCCGAGCCCGCTCGCCAGTTCGTCCGCGAGCGCGAACAACTCCGCCGACGCGGCCGCCTCCAGCGGCGGCCGGTTGATGCCGCCCGCGATGCGGATCCGCGCGTCCGCGAGCACCGGTACCAGGCTGCGCACGGCCCGGTCGACGCGGTCCTGTTCGGCCACGTCCCACACCCGCGCGTCCACCGCCACGCTCGCCGCGGCCGGCACGGTGTTGGTCGTGGTCCCGGCGCTCAGCGCGGTCGGGACGACGGTGGTCCCGCGGCCGGGGTCGGCGAGGGCGGCCACCGCGAGGATCTGGTGCGCCACCTCGATCCCGGCGTTGACGCCCTTCTCGGGTTCGAGCCCGGCGTGCGCGGCCCGGCCGTCGACTTCGATCCAGTACCGGGAAACGCCTTTGCGGCGGGTCTTCAGCGCCCCGCCGTCGGCCGAGGCTTCGAGCACGAACACCGCGTCGCAGCTTCGGGCCTCGTCCTCGATGAGGGTGCGGGACAGCGGGGACCCGATCTCCTCGTCGCCGGTGACGAGGATGGCGACGCCCGTGCGATCCGGCAGCGCCGCGGCCGCGTGCAGGGCCATCACCACGCCGGCTTTCATGTCGAAACACCCGGGGCCACGCAGGATGCCGTTCTCGACGGCGAAGGGGTGTGTCCGCAGGGAGCCCAGCGGCCAGACGGTGTCGTGGTGGCCGAGCAGCAGGACCCGCGGCGGCCCGTCGCCGAAGCGCCACCGCAGGTGCGTGCACCCGTCGGTGACCAGGCGCTCCGGCTCGGCGCCGAGGAGGCGGCGGCCGACGACGGCGACGGCTTCGGCGCTGCGCGCGACGGCTTCGTGGTCGTCCGACGGCGATTCGCAGCGGACCAGCGTTTCGATGTCCGCGATCAGGTCGCTCACTTCGGCTCACCCCGCAGCGGCTTGCCGGGCAGCGCTTCCCGGTCCAGGTTTCCGTCCGCGACCACGGGAACCCCGGCGACGTAGAGGTGCCTGACCCCGTGGGAGGGCCGGGTGGGGTCGGCGTAGGTGGCGGTGTCGGTGATGCGCTCCGGGTCGAGGACGACGACGTCGGCGTCGGCTCCGGTGCCCAGGTGGCCCTTGCCGCGGGCGGCGGGCGCGACGTCGTCGAGGAGCCGCGCGGGCAGGTACGAACAGCGCCGGAACGCCTCGAGCCAGCTCCAGGCGCTCGCTTCGCGGACCATCAGCCGCAGGGTCTTGGCGAAGGTGCCCGCGGTGCGCGGGTGCGTGCGCCCGCCGGGCGGCAGCGGCCACTCGGTGCTTTCGCCGCGGCCGTCCGGCCACGACACGGGCATCGCGTCGCTGGCGACGACGGCGTCGGGGAAGGCCAGGGCCCGGTGCAGCAGCGCGCGTTCGCGGGGGTCTCCTTCGTCGAGGAACTCCAGCAGGCACGGCGCGCCCGGGTCGTCCCGCCGCAGCTGCCGCAGGCGGGCTTCGTCGCGCACGCGTTCCCCGGTTTCGAGGATGACCACACTGGACGGACGAAGTCCCTTGAGCCGCAGGCGGTCCGGCTCGATGAAGGCGGCGCCGACCGCGGTGCTGCCCGCGCCGTAGGGGTAGGCCTCGACGGTGACGCGGGAGCCCGCGCGGCGGGCGTCGTCGAGGGTGGCGAGGACGCGGTCGATGTGGTGGCCGGAGGTGCTGTTGACGTGGCAGTGGTGCATCGCGGCGCCGGTCTTCCCCGCGGCGGCGGCGATCTCCGCCGAGCCGTCGACCGGGATGGCGGGGTCGACCTCGACCAGCTCGCGGACGTGGGTGTAGGTCGGCACCCCGGCCATCGCGGCGAGGTGGGCGACGGCCAGGAACTCGCCGGGGGCGGTCTGCGGCGCGTACCCCATGAGCACCCCGATCCCGAGGGCGCCGGCCGCGAGTTCGGTGTCCAGGAGGGACAGCCAGGCGGCCAGCTCCGTCGGTGACGAAGAGCGTTGCCACGCCGGGTTGCCCAGGACGGCCAGGCCGCTGTCGATGTTCGCGTCGGGCTCGATCCCGGCGAGGACCTGCGCCCGGGCCGCGCCCCAGGAGGCGGAGAAGCCGTAGTGCAGGGGCCGCCCGGCCGCGGCAGCTTCGGCGTACGCCCGCTCGACGGGCATCAGGCCGGCTTCGAGGTCGAGCGCGGTGGTGACGCCGTCCATCGCCTGCAGCCGCTGCCCGGCGACGGAGTGGACGTGACTGTGCAGATCGACGAACCCGGGTCCGACGACGAGCCCGGTGACGTCGACCTCGGTCGCGTCGGGCGCTTCCAGCCCGGTGCCGACCGCCTCGACCGTCCCGCCGGCCAGGAGCACGTCGGCGACGCCGTCGAACCCGGTCCCCGGATCGACGACCCGGCCGCCCCGCAAGAGTGTCCGCACCCGCCGCCTCCTCGTCACCACCGATCGAGGTGACGTTAGGAGGATTTCCGCCGCCGCCGTTCGTGCCCGCCGACGAACTCCGGCGCCCCGATCCATCCGCGCGGACGAACCGCACCGGACGACACGCGTACCCACCCGGACGACACGCGCACGTGGACGGACGACACGGCGAATGCCGAACCCGGCACCGTGTCGTCCCCCCAGGTACGCGTGTCGTCCGGACGGGTGCGCGGGTGGTCAGGAAGCCGGGGTCACCGGGGCGAGGAGGAGGCCGGTGAGCGCGTCGATCAGGCCCGTGCCCGCGTCGTTCCAGCTCGCGCGGGGGGTGGGCGTGCCCTCGGCCAGGGCCCGCTCGCGTTCGGCCGTCATGTGGATCATCAGCTGGCGGGCCATGTCGCTGCGCTCGGCGCGGACGTCGGGCGGGAGGCCGTCGAGACAGCGGTTCAGCCCCTCGACCGCGCGGGCCAGCGCCGGCGAGGACAGCGACTCCTCCGCGATGATCGCCCGCAGTGCCGGGTCGGTCATCACCTGGGCGCTGAACCGCGCGAACCACGTCGGGGAACCCAGTTCGTGCAGGTAGCTCGTGCTCGGGCGGACCAGGCAGGCCACCCAGTCCCGCAGCTCACCGTCGCCGTCGATGGCGTCGACGAGCTCCTCGCGCAGCCGTTCGATCCGGCCGGAGTGCTTGCGGGCGATCGCGCGGACCAGGTCCACTTTGGTACCGAAGTGGTAGTTGACCGCGGCGTTGTTGCCCTGCCCGGCCGCCTCGCTGATGTGCCGGTTGGACACCGCGTGCACGCCGTGCTCGGCGAACAGCCGCTCCGCGGTGACGAGGATGCTCTCCCGCGTGGCACTCGCGCGATCCGCCTTGACGTTCATCCACCCACCCGGTCACCCAGCCGCCCTGCCGGGCTCCACCTTACGGACGCGATCACCGGAGCCGTCCCAGCCACGCCCGCGCCGCGGCCAGGTAGCGGCGGCTGAACTCGCTCGACGGCGCCCACGCCTCGAACCCGTGCGGCCCGCCGGGGACGACGTGGAAGGTCGTGGCGACGCCCGCCGCGCGGAGCCGCCGGGCGTATTCGGCGGCTTCGTCGTGGAACAGGTCGATGTCCCCGACGCCGATCCAGGTCTCCGGCAGCCCGCTGACGTCGTCCCGGCGCGCGGGCACCGCGTACAGCGGCACGACCGGCGCGCCCGGTTCGGTCCCGAGGTAGGCACGCCAGCCGAAGCGGTTGAGGCGGTTGTCCCAGACGCGGTGGCCGGTGGCGTCGAGGGCGCGGCGGGCGGCGGTGCGGTCGTCGAGCATCGGGCAGAACAGCCACTGCGCCCGCGGCCGCTCGCCCTCGTCGTGCAGGCGCTGCACGAGTGCCGCGGCGAGCCCGCCGCCGGCGCTCTGGCCGCCGACGACCACCTGCTCGGCGGCGACGTGGCCCCGCAACCAGGTCCAGGCGGTGTGGCAGTCCTCGAGCGCCGCCGGGTACGGGTGCTCCGGCGCGAGGCGGTATTCGGCCGACACGACGGTGATGCCGAGCTCGGCCGCCGTCCCCGCGCAGAACCGGTCGTCCTGGGCCGCCCCGCCGATGACCAGGCCGCCGCCGTGGATCCACAGCAGCGTGCGGTCGGACCGGGGCGTCCGCGGCCGGTACACGCGCCGGCCGGGGTGCAGCTCGACGGTGACGTCCGGCAGCGACGGCGGCCGCGTCCGCGCGGTCGCCGCCCGCACCAGGCGCCGCGCCCAGGCCCGCTCCAGCGGCAGGCGCGGCATCCACCGGACCCGGCCGCGCAGTTCGGGCGCCACCGCGGACAACGGCACGGTCATGACCGCGGCCGGCCGCGGGAACGACGGCTTCCCGCGGCGGTGAGCGACTCGGTGAACGTCATGGCGGCAGCGTACCCCATTTTAAGTCAATCGCTTGAGTTAAGACCGTGGCAAGATCTCGTCGACTCCTGGCTTCCGGGCCACTGGCCGCCGGGACGGCCGATTCCTAACGTCGGACCCCGTGATCGAGATCCTGGCGCCGATCCTCATCGGCCTCGCCTACGTCCTGCTCAACTCGCTGATCCCGGAGCGGCACCGGCAGCGGTTCAACGCCGTGCTGGTGGGCGGCGCGGGGGCGGCCTACCTCTCCGGCGGCGCGCTCGGGCCGTGGGAGGTGGTGTTCTGCGCGCTGCTGACCTACGTCGCGTTCCGCGGGCTCGACTCGTGGACGTTCATCGGCGTCGGCTGGCTGCTGCACACCGGCTGGGACATCGTCCACCACCTCAAGGGCCAGCCGATCCTGCCGTTCGCCCACGGCTCGTCGTTCGGCTGCGCGATCTGCGACCCGGTCATCGCGATCTGGTGCTTCACCGGCGGCCGGTCCGTGGGAGCGTGGCGGCGGGTTGGCACGCCGCCGCCGGGGGTACCCGGGTGACATGAGCGCCGAAGTCGAACGCGCCGCGCACGCCTACTGTCCCCGGTGCCACCCGGATCCCCGGCCCGGGGACGTGATCCAGGCGTTGTGCGGTGCCCGCCACCCGTACTTCGGCCGCCGGGACCGGCCGGTCAACACCTGTCCCGCCTGCGTGGCGCTGGCCTCGGCGAACGTCTACGCCTGCGGCCACCCCGGGGCCTGAAAACGCCGGGAGGCCGCCCCGGCAGGTTCCCGGAGCGGCCTTCCGCGAGCTCAGCTCACGCGGGCAGCGAGGACAGCGGCACCGCGAACACCGAGCGGCCGCAGGTCTGGCTGCCGGCCGTGCATTCGGCCGTGGACCACTCCGCCGAGGACCACACCAGGCCCGTCGACGAGTCGTACGTCAGCGCCTCCGGGTGCATGGCCCAGCAGGCCGTAGTCCCGGTGCCGCACGTCGCGGAGGTGCTCTTCGCCGTCGTCTGAGCCCAGAGCTGGCCGTTGATCGTCGCCGAGCTGTGGGCCACGTACCACTTCCCGCCGTTGGACAGGACTCCCTGGACGTTGCCCACGTTGCTGCGGAAGGCCTCGGTCGCGGGGACCGTGCCGGACGAGGCCGCCAGCAGGAAGTCGTCGCCCATCGGGTAGCGGTAGAGGCGGCCGTGGAGGTTCGTCTCCTTGAAGTACTCCGACGTCACGATGCTCACCGGGCTGGTGCTGCGGTCCAGCGACATCGACGAGAAGCACGGCACCGCCGTGTCGGACTTCATGGTGCAGGTGCCGCCCGCGTAGCTGTAGTAGCCGATCTGCATCATCGCGTACTTGTACGTCCAGGCGGCATAACCGGACGACGTCTTGCCGATCGTGTTCGACGTCGTGTCGGTCATCTGCAGGATGTGCTTGGTGCTGAACACCCGGATCGCGGTCGAGGTGTCGCCCTGGGCCGTCACGTAGATCTTGTCGCCGTACCAAGCCATCCCGCCCATGTGCGCCTCGGCGGCGGAGAAGTTGCTGCCGGTGCTGTTGGGCACGGCCAGGTACATCATCCGGTACGACGGCTTGGCGGGGTCGTTGTAGTTGATCGCCTGGATCCGCGCGTCGTTGTACCGATCGTGGTCGTCGGTACTCAGTGCGGCGGTGCCGTGCCAGCCGGACAGGATGATCTTGTCGTTGCCCCACTTGCCGTCGCTGTCGGCGTCACCGGAGGTCGTGAGGCCCTGGGGGGTCCACGTCGTCGTCCCGGCACGGTCGGCGTCCCAGCACATCGATTTGGTGGCCACCGGCGCCTTGGGCAGCGAGGCCTTTTCCGCGGCGGTGCAGCCGGTCATGTCGTAGCTGGCGTCGTTGACGACGGTGTTGAGGCTGACGTTCGGCAGCGCGCCGTCGAGCGCGGTCAGCGCGGCGGCCGGCGTGGCGTGCCACACCAGGTTCTGCTTGGCCGTCGTCGTCAGCGGGTCGCTGTAGGCGGCGCTCGCCGTCCCGGGCAGCGCCAGCGCGCCGGCCGCCACGGCCAGCGCGAGGAGGATCACTTTCGGAGTTCGCATGGGAGGAGTACGCCAGCCGGTGATCCAAAATTCATACACCGGCGTTGTACGCCTCTTGTATCTTCCGACCGTCCACTGTGGATCCTCTCGGCGTCGCTCCCCCGGGTTATCGCTCGAGCGCTTCGGCCAGCACCGCCCGAAGCGGCGTCGCCGGACGCCCGAGCAGGTCTTCGAGCTCCGGCCCGGCCGTGGCGAACTCGCCGCGCCGGGCGGCCCGGAACATGCCGAGCATCAGCTCCGCCTGCGCCGCCGGGACGCCGTGCCCGGTCAGCGTGGCCAGCCACGCGTCGTCGGCGACCACCACTCGCCGCACGGGCCGCCCGGTGAGGTCGGTGAGCAGGGCGGCGACGTCCCCGAGGTCGAGGGCCACCGGCGCGGTCAGCGGCGGCGTCGGCCCGTCGAACCGGCCCTCGTCGGCGAGGATGATCGCCGCGGCTTCGGCGAGGTCGGCGTGCGCCGTCCAGGACACCGGCCCGTCGACCGGGGCGGCCAGTTCACCGGTCTCGAGCGCCCCACCCAGCAGCGGCGGCACCGTGCCGGCGTAGAAGCCGTTCCGGAGCGCGGTGAACGGCCCTTCGCCGGCCCGGCGCTCGGTAGCGGCGTGGTCGGCCATGGGCGCGAACAGCGAATCGGCCGCCGCGGCCTGGTGACTGGTGTAGAGGACGCGCTTCGCCCCCGCCGAGCGCGCGGCTTCGATCGCCGCGACGTGGCGTGCGACGGCCCGCTCGCCCGTCTCGTCCGTCGAAATGACGAGGACCTGCGCCGCCCCCTCGAACGCCTCGGCGAGCGAGCCCGGGTCGGCGAAGTCACCACGCCGGACGCGGACCCCGCGGGCGGCGAGTCCGGCGGCCCGCTCCGGCTCACGGACGCTGACCCCGATCTCGGCGGCCGGCACCCGCTCGAGCAGCCGGCCGGCGATCCGCGACCCGAGCTTTCCGGTTCCCCCGGTGATGACGATCATGGTGCACCCCTTCTCGATGTTCACACTGATACCAACCAGATTAGCATCAGTGATACTCAAGAAGCGTTATCGTCGGAATCACGTAGCTCGCAGCACCGCCGCGCCGTTCACCCGGTCCGCGGCCAGGTCGGTCAAGGCCCGGTCCGCCGCGTCCAGTGCGTAGGGCACCGTGCTGACCTCCAGGTGGTGGCGCCCGGCGAAGTCCAGGAACTCCCGGGCGTCGGCCCGGGTGTTCGCGGTGACGCTGCGCACCTGACGTTCCTGGAACAGGTGCCGCCGGTAGTCCAGCGGCGGTACGTCGGAGAGGTGGATGCCCGCGATGGCGAGCGTTCCGCCGCGATCGAGCGCGGCCAGCGCCGGGAGCACCAGGTCACCGACCGGCGCGAAGAGGATCGCCGAGTCCAGCGGTTCCGGAGGCGGTGAAGCCGCGTCCCCCGCCGACGCCGCGCCGAGTGCCAGGGCCAGCTCACGAGCGGCCGCGCTGCGCGTCAGCACGTGCACCGTCGCGCCCCGCGCGATCGCCACCTGGGCGGTCAGGTGCGCGCTCCCGCCGAACCCGTAGATACCCAGCCGGCCGCCTTCGGGCAGGTCCGCCCGCGCGAGCGCGCGGTACCCGATCAGCCCGGCGCAGAGCAGCGGCGCCGGCTCGTCGTCGCGGTAGCCGCCGGGCAGCGGTAACGCGTACGCCGCCGGGACGACCGCGAACTCCGCGTACCCGCCGTCGGCGTCCCAGCCGGTGTATCGCGATTCCGGGCACAGGTTCTCGCGCCCCCGCCGGCAGTACCGGCACCGCCCGCAGGTGGCGCGTAGCCACGCGATCCCCACCCGGTCGCCGGTCGCGAAGCCCGTGACGTCCACGCCGAGCGCGACCACCTCGCCGACGACCTCGTGCCCCGGCGTCACCCCCGGCCGGTGCACCGGCAGATCGCCCTCGGCGACGTGCAGGTCCGTCCGGCACACCCCGCACACCAGCACCCGCACCAGCAGCTCCCCCGCGCCCGCCCGCGGCACCGGCGCCCGCACCAGGTCCACGGGCCCGGCCGCCATCGGGCCCGGCCGCCGGACGCGCCAGGCAGCCATCGTCGTCGGCAGTGCCACCACGGATGACCTCCTCGTCGACCGGAGGTCACCAGCATGGCGGCACCGCGGCCGCCGCGCGAGGGCCGGTAAGTCATTGACCCTCAACGGGATTGAGCTGTTCGTGCACATTCTTGTCTGTGGCGTAACAACATTCGGGCTTCCCGCGCCATAACGGACGGCGTCCGCGCCAGTCCGGTCCCCGCCGCACGAGGAGTTCGTGATGGTTTCTCGTCGTTTCCTGGTTCCGCGAAGATCAAGACGCGCACTGGCGGCGGGGGTGGTCGTGCCCCTCGCCGGTGCCCTCGCGGTGGCTGTCGCCGCCGCGGCGCCGGCCGCCGCCGTGCCCGCCGGCTTCACCGACACGGTCGCCATCGGCGGCCTCAACTCGCCGACCGCCGCCGCGTTCGCCCCCGACGGGCGGGTGTTCGTCGCGGAGAAGAGCGGCCTGGTCAAGGTGTTCGACAACCTGGCCGACCCGACGGCGACGGTGTTCGCCGACCTCCGCACGCCGACCCAGGACTTCTGGGACCGCGGCCTGCTCGGGCTGGCGGTGGACCCGGCCTTCCCCGCCCGGCCGTACGTCTACGTCTCCTACACCCTCGACGCCCTGCCGGGCGGGACCGCGCCGAAGTGGGGCGACACCTGCCCGACCCCGCCGGGCGCGACCGACTCCGGCTGCGTCGTGACCGGCCGCGTCTCCCAGCTGACCATGGGCCCGGACGGAACGGCGGTCAGCGAGAAACCACTGGTCACCGGCTGGTGCCAGCAGTTCCCCAGCCATTCGGTCGGCGCGCTGGCCTTCGGTCCGGACGGCGCCCTGTACGCCGGCGGCGGTGACGGCGCCAGCTTCAACTTCGCCGACTACGGCCAGGTCGGCAACCCCTGCGCCGACCCGCCCTCGCCGGCCGGCACGAACCTCAGCCCGCCGTCGGCCGAAGGTGGCGCGCTGCGGTCGCAGTCCCCGCGCCGCGCGGCCGGGCAGCCCGTGCTGCTCAACGGCGCGCTCCTGCGCATCGACCCCGACACCGGCGACGGCCTGCCCGGCAACCCGTTCGCGAGCAGCACCGACGCCAACGCCCGGCGCGTCATCGCCTACGGCTCGCGCAACCAGTTCCGGTTCGGGTTCCGGCCCGGCACGAGCGAACTGTGGGCCGGTGACGTCGGCTGGAACACCTGGGAAGAGATCAACCGGGTCCCGAACGCCGGCGACGGCGTGGCGGAGAACTTCGGCTGGCCCTGCTTCGAAGGCACCGGACGCCAGGCCGGCTACGACGGCGCGAACCTGGACCGCTGCGAATCGCTGTACTCGGCCGGCGGCCAGACCGCGCCGTTCTACGCCTACAACCACAGCGCCAAGGTCGTGGCCACCGACCCGTGCCCCACCGGCGGCTCCTCGATCAGCGGGATCGCCTTCGAGTCGGGCAGCACCTACCCGGCCGAGTACGCCGGCGCGCTGTTCTTCGCCGATTCCTCCCGCGGCTGCATCTGGGCGATGCAGACCGTCGCCGGCCAGCCCAGCCCGAGCAAGCTGGTGCCCTTCGTGACCGGCGTCAACACGCCGGTGCAGGTGCTCACCGGCCCCGGCGGCGACCTGTTCTACGTCGCGCTGGGCGCCGGCGAACTGCGCCGGGTGAGCTACGCGGGCGGTACCAACCGGCCGCCGGTGGCCGCGGCCACCGCGACGCCGTCCAGCGGTCCGGCGCCGCTGACCGTCCAGTTCGACGGCACCGGTTCCACCGACCCCGACGCCGGCGACACGCTGTCCTACGCGTGGGACCTCGACGCGGACGGCGCCTACGACGACTCCGCGGTACCGCGGCCCACCTGGACCTACACCACCGCCGCGGCGGTCGACGCCGGGCTGCGGGTGACCGACTCCCACGGCGCGTCGGCGACCACGACGGTCCGGGTGACCGTCGGGACCCCGGCCGGGCTCGACCCGGTGCCGGTCATCGACACCCCGAGCCCCACCTTGACCTGGTCGGTCGGGCAGACGGTGCCGTTCTCCGGCCGCGCCGTCGACGCCCAGGACGGCGAGCTGCCGCCCGCGGCGCTGTCCTGGCGGCTCGCCATCCGGCACTGCGCGGCCAACGGCACCTGCCACACCCACAACGTCCAGGACTTCCCCGGCGTCGCCGCGGGGTCGTTCGTCGCGCCGGACCACGAATACCCGTCGTACCTGCAGCTGACGCTGACCGCGACCGACTCGACGGGCCGCACGGGGTCCCAGACGATCGATCTCCAGCCGAAAACGGTGACGCTGAACTTCACCTCGAGCCCCAGTCAGGCGATGCTCACCGTCGGCGGGACCCAGCAGCGCACGCCGTTCTCCCGGACGGTGATCGCCGGATCGACCAACTCGATCAGCGCGAACAGCCCGCAGAACCTGCCCCCGCTGAACATGAAGTACGCCTTCACCAGCTGGGCGCACGGCGGGGCGCGGACGCAGAACGTCGTCGCGCCGGCGACCGGGGCGACCTACCAGGCGAACTACCGGCTCTGCTGGCTGCTGCAGCCCTGCTGAGCGGGATGGCCCGGCGTCGCGCGGCGCCGGGTCATTCCCCGGGGTTCTTCGTCTTCTCGGCCTTCTTCGACTCTTTCGCGGATTCCTTCGCGGCCTTCGACGACTCCTTGGCCGCCTGCTTCGACTCCTTCGCGGCCGGGTCGTTCCCGAGGCCGTTCCCGTTGTTGCCGTTCCCGTTCCCGTTGTTGCCGTTCCCGTTGCCGTTGCCGTTGTTGCCGCTGCCCGCCGCCGGCTGCCCGGAGACAGCGGCGCCCGACGACTCGCCCGCTGGCTGCGCGCCCGTCGGCTCCACGCCGGGAGCCCCGGGCACCGTCGTGACCTGCGTGTCCGGCGTCGACGCGACGCCGCCCGGCGGGACGCCGTTGCGGGAGCCGGCCTGCGGCCCGGTCCGCGCGGGCTGGGTCGTCGTGCCTTCGCCGCCGGACAGGGGTGGCGGGGCGTCACTCGACGTGCTCGCGCCGATCGTCACCGTGGTGACCAGCGCCGCGCCCGCGACAGCCACCTTCGCCGCGGTGGCCCACGACAGGGCGGACGCACCCGTGCCGGTGGCACTCGCGGCGGCTCCGGAGGTGGCGAGCGAGCCGGAGGTGGACAACCACTGCGAGACGATCGGGATGCCCAGGATGAGCGGGGCCACCGCGGCGGGCAGTTCCTCGTTGAGCTGCCGGAGCCCGGCGGCCAGCTCCCGGCAGTCCGGGCAGCGGTCGAGGTGGGCGGCGATCCGGTGCGCCTTGTGGTCGGAGATGCCGTCGCGCACGAACTTGGCCAGCTGGCCCGAGACGCTCTTGCAGTTGCGCCGCCGCGCCTCGGGAACGTGCTGGTCCAGGTAGGCCTGGCGCAGGCCCTCCCGGGCGCGGTAGGCCAGCGCGGCCACTCCGTTCGGCGTCATCCCGAGGTCCTCGGCGATCCGCGCGGGCGACTCGCCGTCGATCTCGGTCCGCCACAGCACCGTCCGCCACCGCTCGGGCAGGCTCGCGAACGCGTCGCCGGCGACGGCGGCGTGCAACCGGCTGCCGACCGGCTCGTCACTGCCCGCACCCGGCAGGACGTCCGGCACCTCGGCCACGAGTGACACGGCCGAGTCGCGCCGGCGCCAGCTGATCATCGTGTTCCGGATGGTCGTCAGCAGGTACGGCCGGAAATCCTCGTCCGGTCCCTCGCCGGAGCGCAGAATCCGCAGTACGCGGGTGAACCCTTCGGCGATCAGGTCGTCGCGCTCCGCCCGGTCGGCGGCGATCGCGGCCGCCACCCGGCGGGCGGCGGGGAGGTGCCGGTCGTAGAGCTCGCCGTACGCCGCGATGTCGCCACCACGGACCGCCGCGATCAAGGCCGCGTCACTGGGGACGTCCGTCGTCCCGGCCACCGCCGGCGCCACTTCGGTCACCACTCCCCCTCGCCGTGCGCATGCACGTGCAGAACGTCCCGAGATAGTCGCGCAACGAGTGACACCAGCGCAAGGTTGCGGCCGCGAAAGCACTTTCCCGAGTTTTCGCGACAGGCGAGCGCCGGGCGCGTGGACTTGTCACATCCCTGAGCGATCCCGGGTGGCTCACCCCCGGTTCGCCGACACGGCGTTGCTCCCGTCTTTACCGGCGAGTAAAGACAATGGCGTGGCCTGCCGGTCACCACTCAGTGTCCGATGTGGACGGTACGGGAGCCGGGAGCCGCTCCGCGGACCGTCGACCACCAGAAGGGTATACCCATGCGCAGAGCCCTGCTCGTGCTGCTGACCGTGCTCCTGCCATCCGTCCTGATCACCGGGACCGCCCAAGCCGCGCCGTCCGCCCCCACCGTCGCGGCGGTGCCCGCGAACGCCGGGCGGGGCTGGCCGGTCAGCGGCGCCCAAGGCGTCCTGGACCTCGCCGCCCGCGGGTACGTCGAGGAGGAGTACCTGCTCTCCGGCCGCGCCGACACGTTCGACCAGGTGGGGCTGTGGACCGACGACGGCCGCTGGGCCACTCGCGTGGCCACCACCGGCAACCCGTACACCACCCGGATGGTCGTGGTGCGGCCGCGTGACGCCGCACGGTTCAACGGCACGGTCGTGGTCGAATGGCTCAACGTCAGCTTCGGCGTCGACATCCCCGTGGACTTCTCGCAGTCCTACGAGCACTTCATCCGCGAGGGCTACGCCTACGTCGGCGTGACGACCCAGAAAGCCGGTGCCGACAAGCTCAAGAGCCTCGACCCCGCGCGGTACGGCGCGGTGAACCTCAGCGGTGACGCGCTGTCCTACGACGTCTTCTCGCAGGCCGCGCAGGCGGTGCGGGCGAACCCGCAGGTACTGGGCGGCCGGACCCCGGCCGTCGTGCTGGGCACCGGGCACTCGCAGTCCGCGCTGCGGCTGACCACCTACGCGAACGCGATCCAGCCGGTGCGGCGCAGCTACGACGGCTTCATGATCCACGGCCGGGCCGCCCTCGCGGCGCCGATCGGCGACGGCGTCGTCGGCCCGCTGTCGGCCCGGATCCGCACCGATCTCGGCGTCCCGGTGTTCGTCCTGCAGTCGGAGACCGACGTCATCGCGTCGGCTTCGGTCCGGCAGGACACCGCCCAGGTGCGCACCTGGGAGGTCGCCGGCACCGCGCACGCCGACCAGTACGGCCTGAACCTCTACAACGCGGCCAACGCCCGGGACAAGTCGATCAACGACGGCGCCCCGACGACCTGCGACAAGCCGGTCAACAGCATGACGTTCCGCTACGCGGAGAACGCGGCGTTCCGCTACCTCGACCGCTGGGCGCGCGGCGGCGCGGCCCCGCCCACGGCGGCGCCGATTTCGATGCTGCTCAACCTCATCATCCTGCGCGACGGCGACCAGAACGCCCTCGGCGGCGTCCGGCTGCCCGATCTCGACGTCCCGGTGGCGTCCTACTCCCCCAACAACAGCGGCGGCAACGTGCCGGGCGCGTGCCTGCTGCTGGGCACGACCACGCCGCTGACGCCGGACCGGATCCGGCAGCTGTACCCGGACCACACCACCTACGTCGCGAAGTTCACCGCGGCGGCGGACCGGGCCCTGCGGTCGGGCTACC